>CACGNF010000036.1 GCA_902574345.1 uncultured Pelagibacteraceae bacterium | reverse complement strand
AAGTTTAGATAAAACAATATACAGCACTCCAAAAGTTAGTACGAGCCAGAAAATTTGTGAAATCCAAAACTCTGGATCTAATTGAGGCATTCCTCCACTCTCCGCTGCAAAAATCTTTTTTGTGAAAAAGAAATTTGTAATTAATGAATATAAAAATATTTTTTTAAACATTAATTAAAACGCGAAAAGAATTATCAATGCAACAACTAATCCAAATAATCCTGTTGCTTCTGCAAGAGCAAATCCTAAAAGCAAATTAGGAAATTGTTTTTGGGCTGCAGATGGATTTCTCATTGCACCAGATAAATAATTTCCAAAAATTATTCCGATACCTACTCCAGCTCCAGCTAAAGCTATTGCTGCAAGTCCTGCTCCAATCATTTTTGCTGCTTCTAATTCCATTATATCCTCCTTATAAGTTAATGGTGTAAATTTAATGCATCATTTAAATAAATGCATGTTAAAATTGCAAAAACATAAGCTTGAAGAAAAGCAACTAGTATCTCCAAACCAGTTAAAGCAACTGAAAAACTCAGTGGAAGCCATCCACCAACAATTCCGAGGCTTACAACAAAGCCCCCGAAAACCTTCATCATAGTGTGTCCTGCCATCATGTTTGCAAACAATCTTACTGATAAGCTGATAGGTCTACTTAGATATGAAATAATTTCAATAACCACAATTAATGGTAAAAGTACGATAGGAACACCACTTGGAACAAATAGTTTTAAGTAACCAAAGCCATGTTTTATAAAACCAATAACAGTCACTCCAATAAAAATAAAAGCTGCTAATATGAAAGTCACAATGATATGACTAGTCACTGTAAAAGTGTAAGGTATCATGCCAAACATGTTACAAAACAAAACAAACATAAATAATGAAAAGATAAATGAAAAATATGGTTTAGCTTTTGAACCAGCAGTATCGCTGATCATTTTTGAGACAAATGAATAGCTTAATTCAGCTAAGAGTTGGATCTTATTCGGAAGTATTGAATTTTTCTTTGAACCAAGGTTGAATATTATTAAAATCGCAAGAGAACTTATGACCATGAATAAACTAGCGTTGGTAAAAGAAATATCAAAAGCGCCTACTTTTATTTCTGGACCAATTCTATAAACTTCGAATTGTGTCATTGGGTTAGCTGCCATAAATCCTTATCTATTTTTGCATTTTTTTTGCGGATCTAATTACATTAATTATCCCTGCAACTACCCCTACAAAAAAAAATATTAAAATTAACCAAGGTTTAGTACCAAAGGTCTTGTCCAAAAGAAACCCAATAATTGTCCCTACGGCGACTGCTGAAACTAGCTCAGTACTTAGCTTAAAAGCAGTGCCAATTGGAGATTGATTATCTTTTTTATTTTCTAGATCCCTTTTTGAAACCTTTTTCTTTGCAATCTCTAAGCGAGTTTTGAATGGATCTTTGGACATTTTAATTAATTACTTAAGCGACCATGCTTTCTGCTTTTTGTAAATCAACAGCCACAAGCTGACTAATTCCTTTTTCAGGCATCGTGACGCCATAAAGTCTATTCATTTTTGACATTGTTAAAGCATGGTGAGTAACTATGATGAATTTAGTATTTGTAATTTTTATTAGTTCCTCAAGCAAGCCACAAAATCTTGTTACGTTGGCATCATCTAAAGGTGCATCAACCTCGTCCAAAACACATATAGGCGAGGGGTTAGTTAAAAAAACAGCAAAAATCAAAGATAGTGCAGTCAAAGCCTGCTCACCTCCAGATAATAAAGTTATCGATTGGAGTCTTTTTCCTGGAGGACTTACTAACATTTCCAAACCAGCTTCTAAAGGGTCATCAGAGTCAACCAATTCAAGTTTAGCATTTCCGCCATTAAATAATTTTGTATAAACCTCATTAAATTTTCTATTTACCTTATCAAAAGCCTCAATTAGTCTTTCCCTTCCTTTTTGATTTAATTCATTAATACTATCTTTAAGTTTTATAATTGCTGTAACTAAGTCTGCTCTATCTTGTTCCATTTTTTTGATTTCTGTTTCATACTTTACTGTCTCTTCGTCAGCCTTTAAGTTAACTGAGCCTAATTTTTCTCTCTCTTGTTTTTTTTTATCTAATAAGTCTTCTTGATTAACAGCATCAGGCAGTTCTTCGACACCAAATAAATTTGAATTTTCTAAAATGTTTTCTTCCGTAAGATTTAGCTCAGAAATTATTCTATCAACTAAATCATTTTTTCTTTTTTTAAGTCCTTCAATTGTTGCCC
>CACGNF010000035.1 GCA_902574345.1 uncultured Pelagibacteraceae bacterium | reverse complement strand
AGAAGTAAGTAAGCACCAAACATGAAAACAACAATTGAAAAAAAAAAGAACTAAATATTTTGTTTTTAAAAAAGCAGCTAAAAATGATCCAAAAAATACCCCCAAAATAACGAATGATCCAAAAATTTTTAGAACACTGAAGTCGACTGCATTGTGTTTTCTGTGAGTAAGGACTGAAGCTGTTGAGGTAAATATCGTTATGAAAAATGCAGTGCCAACAGCTAAGTGCATTGTGTAATCATCAGTAATATTTAAAAAATCAAATATAAAAAAAAGAAATGGAACTGATATTAAGCCACCCCCAATCCCAAAAAGCCCAGCAAAAAAAACCAACCGGTATAGCAGCCATGACCATCAAAATAATCAAATAAAAGTAATTTAGATTTGTGAGGGAGTCAGTCAATTTTTATATTTTTATACTTAAATACTCGATAAAAGATCGTATTGATACTAAAATTAAAAATATTCCAAAAATTTTACTAAGTAATTTTTTATCAATTTTATGAACAACTTTAGCTCCTATACGAGCCATAACCATCGTAACAGGGACAAATACCGCAAATCCAAGTAAGTTTATGTAACCAACGCTATATGGAGTATTGACATTATCAATTATTTTACCACCAGTTATCATTGTAATAGTTCCTGTTACAGCAATTAAAAAACCAACTGCTGCTGCTGTACCTATTGATTTTCTAATGTCATATCCAAAAGTCCTCATAAAAGGAACCATTAAAGATCCACCTCCAATACCTAAAGGCACAGATATAAATCCAATAATTACACCAGAAATATTTTTTACAATAGCTGAAATTTGTTTTGGGTTATCTACTAATTTTTCTCTTAAAAAAATAAAAAACAATCCAACCATGAGGGCGAAAATTGAAAAAAATAAAACTAATGCGGGAGTTTTTAAATTCACAGCTAAGAAAGTTCCACCAATAACACCTGCTAAAATAAAAACCCCAAATGATCTGACCATTTTAAAATCAACAGCATCATATTCTTTATGAGTCATTGTTGAAATGATTGAAGTAGGAATAATTATTGCAAGTGATGTTCCAACCGAAAGATGCATTCTCGTAACGATATCGAAATCCAAAACAGTAAAAGCATAATAGAGCGCAGGAACCATTACAATACCACCACCTACTCCCAACAATCCAGCCATAAAACCTGCTCCCGCAGCCGCAACTGCTAAAACAAATAATAAATTTACTAATTCAGCAGTAGCAATCGTTTCCATTAGGAATTTAATTGATTGGCTTTTTCATTATTTTGAACAATAGTCATAATATGTTTTGCCTTTTGAAAATCAGAATCTCTTGCCATCATATTATCACTTAAATATCTTTTCCAATCTTTGGAACCTACCTGTCCATGATATAATCCAACTGTATGTCTCATTATATGATTTACTTTGGTTCCCTTCTTTACTTCATTATCCAAATATTCTAAAAGTTTTTTAACCACTTCTTCTCTTGAAGGATTATTATTTGTTTTAAATATTTCTTTTTCAATTTCGACCAAAGAATATGGATTTTGGTAGATTGACCTACCAATCATTACTCCGTCACAAAATTTCGTGTGATCATTTATTTCGCTTACTTTAGTTATACCACCATTTATAATTATTTCTAAATCTGGATTTGCTTTTTTAATCTCATAAACCATGTTGTAATTTAATTTTGGAATATTCAAATTCTGCTTTGGTGATAATCCAGAAAGCATTGCTTTTCTTGCATGTAAAATAAATGTTTTTGTACCTACGTCTCTTAATTTGTGAACAAAATTATTAAGATATTCAAAATCTTCGACATCATCAAAACCTATACGAGTTTTAGCTGTTACAGGAATTTTACATGCTTTGACCATAGAATGAATACATTCAGCTACTAGGTCTGGTTCCTTCATTAGACATGCGCCGAACTTATTTTTTTGAACCTTTTTACTTGGACATCCAAGATTAATATTTATTTCATCATAACCCATGTCCTCTGCAATTTTTGCAACTTCTGCTAATTCATTTTTGTCAGATCCACCAACCTGTAAAGCTAAGGGTTTTTCCTCTGGACTAAATGATAAAATTTTATTTCTATCTCCATGAATTGCAGATTTAGTGGCAACCATCTCTGTATAAAGCATTACATTTTTACTCATTAATCTTAGAAAAAAAACGATCGTGCCTATCGGTACAATCCATCATTGGAGCGACTGAAACTTTTCTATTAATTTTTTGTTTAGTATCCAAGTGCTTTACCCATGATTTTATCAGGTAACCATGTAACAATTTCAGGAAAAATACATAGAATTAAAATAGCCAATGCCATAATTATCATGAAAGGAATAGAGCCTTTTAAAATTTCAGATAAACTTACATCCGGGGTAATACCCTTTATAATATAAAGATTTAATCCTACAGGAGGAGTTATCAATCCTAT
>CACGNF010000034.1 GCA_902574345.1 uncultured Pelagibacteraceae bacterium | reverse complement strand
GATTGGGGAAAAAATTGTATAATTATTGAATAGACTCAGCTGACTCAACTACAATATGTATCTCTGCATCAATCTCAGAATGTAAAGATACTTTTACCTTAAATCTCCCAAGAGATTTGATTTCTTTAATTGGTTGTATCATTGATGGTGTTATGTCTAATTTTTCTTTTTCATTTATTAGTTTGGAAATTTCTGTTGGCTTGACAGAACCGTATAACTCTTTATTTTCAGTTGAAAGTTTTTTTACGAAGAATTCTTTTTTATTGATTTTTTCTAATATTTTCTTTGCCTCTATTTTTTTTTCATTATCTTTTTTGGAAAGTTGTGTTTTAATTTTTTCAACTTGAGTTATATTTTCTTTTGAAGCATATAACGCTTTTTTATTCGCAATCAAAAAGTTTCTAGCAAAACCTCTTTTTACATCTATAATTTCACCTATGGATCCTATTTTTTTGATATTTTCTAATAGTATTACTTTCATTTACAATAAAGCCAAGTTTCTAGCTCTTTTTATTGATAAAGATAATTCTCTCTGTTTTTTTTGACTAACATTAGTTATTCTTGATGGAAGAATTTTACCATTTTCTGATATATATCTTTTTAATAACTTAATGTTTTTATAATCAATTTTCGGAGCACCTTTAACTGACAATGGGCAATTTTTCTTAAATTTATATTTATTTGGTTGGAAAATGCTTAATTTTGCAAAATTGCTTTGCTTATTTTTTTTGTTACCACTTTGTCTTTTCGGCATAACTAGTTATTAGGTTTGTCCTTTTTCTCAATATCGTCTTTTTTTTCTAAAAAATTAGTTTCTAGATCGAATTTTTTTACTCTTACAGTTAAATATCTTAAAAGTTTTTTATCAATTGCTTCATTTTTTTCAAGTTCATTTATTACGCTTCCTTTACCTTTAAATTTAAAATGAATGTAACTTCCTTTTTTATTTTTTTTTATTAAATATGATAAATTTAATAAACCCCAATTCTCAGTTTTAACTATCTCTCCATCATTTTTTTCAATAATGCTTGAATATTTTTCAGTTAATTGTTTGATTTCACTTGGAGAAGTGTCTTGTCTTGCAATTATAGTATGCTCGTATAAATTCATTTAATTTCTTTAATAAAAAATGAGGATATACTATTATAAATCTTTAATTACAATAGCAAAAACAATATAAAATAAAGGTTTTTTAGATGTTTTCACTAGTATTCCCAGGACAAGGTTCCCAAACAATTGGAATGGGAAAAGATTTTTTTGAAAATTTTGATTTAGTAAAAGATCTATTTCAACAAGCTGACGATTCATTAGGTGCCGGTCTATCAAAAATAATTTTAGAGGGACCTAAAAATGAATTAGATCTTACTATAAATACTCAGCCTGCAATATTTCTTATAAGTTACTCAATTTTTCAGGTAATGAAAAAAGAATTCAATATGGATCTTGATAATGCAAAATATTTTGCTGGCCATTCCCTAGGAGAATATTCAGCTTTATGTGCTGCTAAGTATCTTAGTTTTTCAGATACAATTAAAATTTTAAAAATTAGAGGTAATGCAATGCAGAATGCTGTCCCAAAAGGAGAAGGGGGTATGTTGGCTGTTTTAGGTTCAAAAGTCGAAACTATAGAAGATCTTTTAAATGAAAATAAGAATAATTTCATAGCCCAAATCGCAAATGATAATTCTGAAGGTCAAATTGTTTTAAGTGGAAGAAATAATGACATTGAAAAATTAATCAAAGTTTTAAAATCAAAAAAAATAAAAAATATTAAATTACCAGTTAGCGCTCCTTTTCATTGCCAACTTATGAGTAATGCTACTGAAATTATGAGAAATGAAATTCAAAAATTAAACTTTCAAGACTCT
Source organism: uncultured Pelagibacteraceae bacterium (assembly GCA_902574345.1). Classification (GTDB taxonomy): domain Bacteria; phylum Pseudomonadota; class Alphaproteobacteria; order Pelagibacterales; family Pelagibacteraceae; genus Pelagibacter. Next base: position 1,113 of record CACGNF010000034.1, on the reverse strand, counting down.
GAAAATAAGTTAATTTCAAATGTGACAGCAAAAGAAATATCAAATAAGGAGGAGCTTAAAATTCTGTTAATTGATCAAATAGAAAATAGAGTTAGATGGAGAGAAAGTATAGTCTATATGATTAATAATGGAGTTAATCATTTCATAGAAATAGGACCTGGAAAAGTATTATCAGGTTTAATAAAAAGGATAGATAAGAACGTAAAAATTAATACAATCAATAATAGGAGTGATATAGAAAATTTAGAATTATGATTAATTTGAAAAATAAAAATGTTATTGTAACTGGTGCATCTGGAGGAATAGGTGATGCAATTGTAAAAAAATTGAGTGAGTCTGAAGCTAATATATTAGCCACTGGAACAAAAATTGAAAAGTTAGAGGAATTAAAATCAAAGGTTAAAAATGTTAAGATTTTAAGTTTTGATATTTCTCAAAGTGAAAAAATCGAAGAATTTATTGAAAATGCTACCATACAACTTGGGGGTAAACTAGATTGTATTGTTAATAATGCTGGATTGACACAAGATAATTTGGCAATTCGTATGAGTGTCGATGAGTGGAAAAGAGTAATTGATGTAAATTTAACATCTACTTTTCTTTTAAGTAAATTTGCTATTAAAAAAATGCTAAAAAATAAATCAGGTAAAATTATAAATATCACATCTGTTGTTGGCCATACTGGAAATTTAGGACAAGCAAATTATACAGCATCTAAAGCGGGTATAGTTGCCATGTCAAAAAGTTTGACTATTGAGTATGCCAAAAAGAATATTAATATAAATTGTATTTCGCCAGGTTTTATTAAAACCGCTATGACAGATAAGTTGGATCAAAAATTTAAAGAGTTAATCATATCTAAAATACCATCATCAAGACTAGGAGAGCCTTCAGATGTTGCTAATGTAGTTCTTTTTTTAGCCTCAGATCAATCAAATTACATTAATGGTGAAACAATCCATGTTAATGGAGGTATGTATATGGCTTGACAAAATATGTTTTTAAACTATTAAGAATTTAAACAAAAAAGGATCAAAATGTCAGAAGATGTTGCAAGTAAAGTTAAAAAAATAGTCGCCGATCACCTAGGTATTGATGAAGCTAAAGTTACGG
>CACGNF010000033.1 GCA_902574345.1 uncultured Pelagibacteraceae bacterium | reverse complement strand
AATATTATAAGACTTAAAAGAAAGTTAAAAATTCGATCAAATATTAAAAAAGCACTGAATAAAACTGCAAAAGAAATAAATAAACTACCAAATGTTAAAATTGAATATCTCGAATTAAGAAATATTCAAAATCTTAAAATTTCTAATAAATTAAAAAATTCAAAAATTTTTGTATCTTTTTATATTAATAATGTAAGGTTGATTGATAATTTTTAAAATTCTATAAAAAATAAGCTCCAACACCTAAAAAAGAAACAAAACCTATCACATCAGTTATTGTTGTTACGAAAACACTAGAGGCAATTGCTGGATCAATTTTCATTTTTTTTAACGTGACTGGAACAAGTATTCCAAATAAACCTGCCACCACCATTGTTAAAATCATTGAGATTGATATTATTAATGATAATTGATAATCTTGAAACCAGACTTGGACTATAAAAGAACTTATCACAGCAAAAATTATTCCATTTAGAATACCAATATTAAATTCCTTAATAATATTTTGATTAAAGTTATTTTTTGTTAAATCATTTGTTGCTAAAGTTCTGACAGTGACTGCTAAAGTTTGCATACCTGCATTACCACCCATCGATGCAACTATTGGCATTAAAAATGCCAGGACAACCATTTGTTCAATTGTTGCACCAAACAAACTAATACAATAAGTAGCAAGAAATGCTGTGAATAAGTTTAATAGTAACCAGTTAAATCGTCTTTTAGTTTTTGTGATAACACCATCTGTAATTTCTTCGTCACCAACACCAGCTAATCTTAAAGCGTCTTCCTCAGCCTCTTCTTTTAAAACTGTTAATACATCATCAGAAGTTATCATTCCTACAAGTTTATTATTTTTATCTATAACACAAGCTGAGTTTAAACCATAATTTTCAAATGAGTTACCAACTTCCTCTCTATCCATATCCACCGGGACTAAAAAAATTGAGTCGTCCATAATTGAAGACATTTTTGTTTCTCTTGGTGTTCTTAATACTTTTGAAGATGGTACTGCACCAATAGGTTTAAAATTTTCATCAACAATATAAATTTCTAAAAATTCTTCTGGTAAGTCTTTATTCTCTCTCAAATAATCAATAGTTTGTCCTACCGACCAATTACTTGGAATTGCCGTGAACTCTCTTTGCATTATCCTAGCAGCACTATCCTCTGGATAACTAAGACCTTCTAATAAGGCAAATCGATCTTTTGGGGGTAATAAACTTAATATTGAATTTTTATCTTTTTCATCAACATTTTCTAAAATAGCAATAGCGTCGTCAGATTCTAAATTTTTTAATATCCTAACAATTGCATCTGATGAAAGATATTTAATGATTTCTGATTGAACAGACTCATTTAATTCAACAAATACTTCTGGATCAATCTTAAAATTATTTAATTTTATTAAACTTTCTCTGTCATTTTGACTTAAATGCTCAATAATATCAGCAGCATCAGCAGGATGCATTTCTTCAAAAGATCTAGTTATAAAAGATGCATCATTTGAGCTAATTTTATCTGTTACAACTTTTATATATTCTTTATTAAATTCAAAATTGACTTTTTTATCTTTAATTTTTTTTATTAAAGTCATAAATACACCTATTATTTAGACGGATCTTTTAATACAAAATAAAAAGAATACAATTTTTAAATGACTATAGAAATTAAAAAGTCCCAAAATCCAGTAAAATATGAAGACGCGATATCATTTATGGAAAATCGACTTAAAGATATCGATCTTAAAAAAGTGAATGATTTAATTTGGGTTTTAGAACATGATCATATCTATACATCAGGAACAAGCTATAATGAAAATGAGATAATAGATAAATCTATAGATATTATAAAAACCAATAGAGGTGGTAAAATTACTTATCATGGACCAGGACAACTAATTTGTTATTTTGTAATTGATTTAAAGAAAGGTAAAAAAGATATTAGAAAATTCATTTCTGTAATTGAAAAATCAATTATTGAAACCCTGAAACTCTATGACATTGAAACATTTGCTGATAAAGAAAATATTGGTATTTGGTATAATGATAATTCAACTATAAAAAAGGTTGCTGCAATTGGGGTTAGAGTAAGTAAATGGATAGCCTATCATGGTTTTTCTATTAATATTAATAACAATTTAAAAAAATATGATGCAATAATTCCTTGTGGAATTAAAGATAAAGGTATTACTAATCTCAAACAAATTAAAGATCAAAATTATGACGAATTAGAAAATAAGCTAATAGAAATATTTAAAACTAATTTGAAAAATTTAATCTTTTAGTCTTTAACAACTTGTTAAAATAATCTGGTAATAAAGCTTTGTAAGTATATTTTTTTTCATTAATCATAAATTTTATTTGATAGGAATGAAGCATTAAATCTTTATTTATACCTTTCGAAGACACAGATGAATTGTATTTTTTATCACCAAAAATTGAATGCCCTATGTTAAATAATTGTTTTCGCAATTGATGTTTTCTTCCTGTGATTGGTTTCATTTCTACTAAACTAGCATTGGTATTTTTATCTATCACTTTAAAAATTGTTTTAGCTTTTTCTATAATCTTTTTTCCATTGTCGTACCTTATCAAATTATCATTCCATTCACCTGAGTCTTTTTCAATTTCTCCATTGCATATTGCTAAATAAGTTTTGTGCACTTTTCTTAATCTAAACAGAGAGGTTAATAGTTGAGCTGTTTGTCTATTTTTCGCAATAATAAAAACACCTGAGGTATCTTTGTCTAATCTATGAACAGAAAATGGTTTTGTTCCCTGAAATATTTCACTTTTTGCAAATATATCTACTAGATTTTTTTTTGACTTTGTTCCACCTTGAACCGATATTCCTGCACTTTTATTTAAAACAATAAAATCTTCATTGTTATCTATGATCAGATCTTCGTTAGATTTTATCACATCAATTGTTGGATTGAATTGTTTTTTTTCGTATTTAATTTTTTCTTTAAAATCAAAATTGAAAAGTT
>CACGNF010000032.1 GCA_902574345.1 uncultured Pelagibacteraceae bacterium | reverse complement strand
ATATTATTTCTATCCACTATAATAGTTAAATTGTTTATGTTTTTGTCTGAAATAAAAAATAGACCTTCCCAAATCGAACCCTCATCAATTTCGGCGTCTCCAATCAATGTTATTATCCTATTTTTTTTTTCAGCAATCGCCATTCCTATTGCTATTCCTATTGAATGCCCCAATGAGCCAGAATTCCATTCAAAATAATTTTTCTTAAAATTATAAATGTCTAATTGTCCACCGATTTTTCCTTTTTTTTTAAGATTAATTAAAGATTGATTTTTAATAACATTTTTTTCTAACATAATGGCATGAAGAATACCTAATGCATGACCCTTGCTTAAAATAAAATTTTTAATATTTTTTTTATTTACATTAATAAATCCTCCATAAACTAAAGTGGTAATTAAATCCAAACTTGAAAGACTTCCCCCTAAATGATACTTGTTGCCATTTAGGACAAGTTTTAAAAAAATTTTTTTAATTTTTTCTCTTTTTTTTTTAATTTTGTTAGTTATTATCAAACTTCTTCTCCATGAATTTTCTGATTAGGATTTGTTACAACCTCAACTAAACATGGCTCTGATTTACTAAATATAAATTTTAAATTTTTTTCAATTAACGAATCTTTATCAATTAAGTAATAATTTAGCTGGAAAGCTTTAGCAATATCCTTGAAATTAAGAGTTCCTGCGCCAGTTATTTTTTCTGTATCAATTCTATTTCCTTTAAAGATATTATCTTGCCAATTTCTCATCGAGGCATAACCACCATTGTTAATTACAAATGTCTTAATATTTAATCTATAATGTGAAATTGTTTTTAACTCTTGTATATTTAACTCAATAGACCCATCACCTGTTACTGATATTATTTGTTTTTTTGGACATGCAACAGCTGCACCTATTGAAAGAGGCACTGATAAACCCATAGCAGCATTGGTTGATGAGCAAATTTCAGTCTGCTCATTTTCAAAGTGCCATGCTTGTCCTCCTACGTAATAATTTGATCCAGCATCATTTGTAAAAATCGATTTCTTTTTTGATAACTTGTTTAATAGAAACATAAACCTATAAAGGTCAATAGGACTGGATTTTTTAATTAAAGATTTTACTGAATTATTTTTTTTTAAATTATTGCAAAAAATATTCCAATTTTTTTTTTTATTATCTTTGATGCTTCTTTTAGGTAATTGATCTCTTAATTCTTTTAAAAAATTATTAACATTTGTATTAAATTTATAATCAATCTTTAAAAATGGGTGATTTAAAGAAGTTTTATCAACATCTATCATTATTTTTATAATATTTTTTTTAAATATATTTTTATTATCTGAGGTTAAGGCTGGAGCCATTCTACACCCAAGCGAAATTATCAAATCCGTTTTAGAGAGAATCTCTCTATTATATTTCTGTCCTTTAATTCCGGCTAACCCCAAATTGTTGTATTTAGAAAAAGGAAAGATATCTATACCAAATCTAGAAGTAAAAAAAGGTATGTTTAATTTATTGTTAATTTGGTCAAATATTTTTTTTGAATCAGACTGCTTAAAACCATTACCAAGTATGAATAATGGTTTTTGTGATTTTTTTAAAACTTGAAAAAAATTTTTTAGATTAATTTTATTATTTTTTTTTGGTGGGCCTTTAAATTTTTTTAATTTTTTTTTATCAAAAATTTTAAATGATTGAATATCTAATGGCACTTCAATCCAAACCGGCCCTTTTCTTCCTTGTTGTGCAATATATATTGCTTTTTCTAACTCATATAAACAGTAATAGGGGTTATTAATTGTCACCGAATATTTTGTAAATTTTTTAATTGCTTCTGTAATGCTAAACTCAGCAATACCGAAAGATCTAATATTATAATTTTTATAATTACTAGTTGTGAATTTTTTATCCACTTGTCCAGATAATACTATAATTGGTGCGCTATCCACAAAAGCTTCTGCAAGTCCAGGAATTGCATTAGTTGCCCCAGGTCCTGCAGTTACACATACAGCTGAAATTTTGTTTAAAGCTTTAGAATAAGCTTCAGCCATCATAGGTGCTGCCGCTTCATTTCTTGACACATAAAAATTAATTCCTGAGTCTTTAAATGCGTCATTCAAATACATAGCACCATAACCAGTCAGCATAAAAATATCATTAACATGTTTTTTTAATTCCTTTGCTAAGATTTGAGCTACATTGTTAAATTTCATAAAATTAAATTAAAAGTATTAAATTAGAATAAGTATTTATATAATTATTATATGACAAAAAAAACAATTATTTTCGGTACTGGTCATGAGACTGAAAGAAAAATATTTAATGAAAAAAAATTTTCAAAAATTATTGACTTCTGTATCGATAAAAAAATATGTAATTTTGATACATCTGATAACTATTTTAATGGAAAGATTGAGAAAATCTTAGGAAGCAGAATCAAAAAATCTAGTAACAAAATTAAAATCGTAAATAAATTTAGATTAATAAATGATATTGATATTCTTAAAAAAAATTTAGATAAATCTCTTAAAAATCTTAATAAAGATTACATAGATGTTTATATGCCTCACTGGCCAATATTTAATTTTGATAAAAATTTATTAAGTGACTTTGCAAATGAGTCTATTGAAAATGGAAAGATAAAAAAATTTGGATTGTCGAATTTTAGTCTATTAATGATAAAAGACTTTAGGAAAACATTTAAAAAAAATATTTCTTTGCAGTTTGAGCTAAATTTTTCAAATTTTTTTTTCAACAAAGATTTGTTAAAGTATTGCTATAATAACAAAATAGACACTTATTGCTTTAGTATAGCTCATAATTTCCCATCAAAAGACAAATATCTTAGAAATATTAAATTAGAAAACAAGCTAAATAATTATGAAGTTTCTTTAAAATGGTTATCAAATTATAAATTTATTAATCCTATAATAAGATCTTCTAAGAAAAAAAATATTCTAAAAAATATTAAAATTTATAAAGAAAAAAAAATAAAAATTGATGAGAAAAAAATTAATAGTAAAAAATTTTACGCAAATATTAACATAAATAAAATCAAAAAAATTCAGTCAGGAAGTGGTGTAATTTATAAAAATGTTTCAGAAGCAATAAAAAATAAACATAAACTTTATCCAAGTCCTTTAGATATTTCCTTAGAAATAAAAAAATATGGTTTGCTTAAACCATTTGTTTTTAAAAAAAACAAAAAGTTTTACAGCCTAATTTCTGGGCAAGCACGTTACTGGGGGTTATTAATTGGTAACAAAAAAATTAGACAAATCAAAGGTTTGTTAGTTGATTAAATATTTTTCTAATTAATAA
>CACGNF010000031.1 GCA_902574345.1 uncultured Pelagibacteraceae bacterium | reverse complement strand
TCTTCGATAAAGAATATCTGACTTGATATCCGAATTATCATCCAAATTTTCAATAATTTTAGAGTAATAACTTATTGCTTCTTCGTAATTTTTTGCTTTTTTATAAAAATTAGCAACATCAAATAATATTTTTTCATTTGGATTTTCAATTTTATCAAAATTAAATTTGATAAAGTTAAGAGACTCTTGATTATTTCTCTGCGCTGAAATTATTTGCGCTTCTTTTTTTAATCTAAACCAATAATAAAAATCATCATCCTTTTTAAATTTTTTAAGAACCTTTTTTGCCTTTTCATAATCTTTATTAAAATAATGATTTTCCGCAACTAGTGATAAATTAAATACAAATCTTGGATTAAGAAAATTTGATAAATTTAAGTAAAAATTTGACATCTCGTAATTGTCTTGTGCAGAATACAGATTTGATATTAAAAACAAAAATTCAGCAATTAAATCATTATGATTTTTACATGAAAAGACTTCTTTAAATTTTTGCAAGTTTGCGTTGTCAATCCAACTTTTACCTTGTGATAGTAGCAATGTTGAATTTAAAAATTCTATTTCGTCAGTAATTACTTTTGCTTCTTTTAAATTACCGTTTTCAACTAAGTAACTTATATAAAAATAAATATACCTAGTAAAATCCGACTCAGGATCATTTATCAATTTTGAGAAATATCTTCCCGTATTAGGATCATCTAAATAACACTTTTGAAATGTTTCTGAAATATAAGATAGTCTTCCAAAATTTTTCTTATCGTCTAAAAATTTTTTTTCTTTAAAGAGGTAAACATATTGTTTTAAGCTTTCTAAAATTGCTAAATTAAACCTATCCTGTTCTGTAAAGTTATTTGCAATAGAAATATATTCATAGGCAATATCTAACTCATTTTTTTTTAAACTATCAATTATTAATAATAAATAAGAGTCGAAAAAATCTATATTTTCATTTTCATAATTTTGTTTAATAATTTGAATCGCTTGCAATACTTTATTCTCCAATACTAATGAAGATACATATCTTTTTAAAAATGGATCATGAGTATTAATCAAAATTTTAGATGAATTAAAAAAATCTAAAGCTTCAGAATTTTTTTTATTACCAAAAGCAACTATACCTGAAAAATATTTTGATATATTTTTAGAGTCAATTTTTTCAAAAGAATTACTTTTAGTAAACAAAGTGTTCTGATAAAATAATAATATAATAAGTATAAATTTTATATTTTTAAGAACCATTACTACATTGTATGATTAAAAAGACTTTAAATCAAAATGCTAAATATGCTCAAGAATTCATGAAAACAATTGAAGCTGATTTTATTTTTAGCGATAAACCAATCAATAGATTTAAAGTCGACTCAGCTGAAAATAATGAAACTTTAATAAATAAAAATAAATTATTGAATGATCTTAGAACAAAGATTTATTCAATTCAAAATTGTAATTTAAAAAATAATTCTAAAAATTTGGTCTTGGGCGAAGGCAACATTAATGCTGATGTGATGTTAATTGGAGAAACTCCAGGCGAAAAAGAGGATGTAACTGGCTTATGCTTTCAAGGAGAAGTGGGCAATCTCTTGAACAAAATGTTATTAGCAATCAATATAAAAAGAAAAAATATTTACACTACCTACTCAATTAATTTCAGGCCACCAGAAGATAGAAAACCCACCGGACAGGAGATAAAACGTTATGCAATATTTTTAAAAGAACACATTGCGATTATAAATCCAAAAATTTTAATTTTAATGGGCAGCACAGCAATGGAGGCAATTACAGGATTAAGCAAAATATCTAATGAAAGAGGTAAGTGGAAAGAAATAATTTTAAATAATAAAACTATTCCTATCATGATTTCTTTTAGCCCCTCCTATCTAATTAGATTTCCAGAAAATAAAAAATTTTCATGGGAAGATCTAAAAAAAATTAAACAAAAAATTCAAGATTTAAATATTAGGATTTAATGAAAACTATTGCTGGAGTTGATGAAGTTGGCAGGGGTAGCTTAATTGGACCTGTTTATGCAGCAGCTGTAATATTGAACAAGTCCATTAATAAAAAGTTATTGAAAGACTCAAAAAGTTTGAGAAAAAATAAACGAGAATTTTTAGCTAAATACATCAAGAAAAACTCTATTTGGGCTACAGGTAAAGCTTCTGTCTCAGAAATTGAAAAAATAAATATTCTTCATGCAAGCCTATTAGCTATGGAAAGAGCAATTAAAAAACTCAAAAAAAAACCAAAACTGATTTTGGTCGATGGAAATAAAACACCCAATTTAAAAAATTATAAACTTCAATCAGTCATTAAAGGTGATCAAAAAATACCATCAATTTCTGCAGCATCAATCATAGCAAAAGTTACACGTGATAAAATGATCTCTAAGTTAGGTAAGAAATTTAAAAATTATTACTGGAGTAAAAATTATGGATATGGAACTAAACAACATCTTAAAGCTATAAAAAAATTTGGGATTACTTCTCACCATAGAAAAACCTTTTCACCGATCAGCAAGTTAAAATAGGTTTCACGTAGAAACACCAGATGTAGTTGTTGTGAACCACCATCATACAAATGGAATCCAAATAATTCAATCCTAGGTTGACCCAAGAATCTTTTTGGAGTCTAATTTATTTTTATAAAATGAATTTGGACTTTAAAAATAAATTAATAAATGGAGATAGTTTAAGGGAACTTAAAAAAATCCCTAGTGAGACTTTTGATTTAATTTTTGCTGACCCTCCTTACAACTTACAATTAAGAAATGAGCTTATAAGACCCGATAGGTCTAAGGTAAATGCAGTCAATGATAAATGGGATCAATTTGAAAATTTTAAAAAGTATGATGAATTTACCTACTCGTGGTTAACAGAGTGTAAAAGAATTTTGAAAAAAAATGGTGCTATTTGGGTGATTGGCAGTTACCATAACATTTTTAGAGTTGGCACCGCTATTCAAAATTTAGGTTTTTGGATTTTAAATGATGTCATCTGGAATAAAAAAAATCCTATGCCAAATTTCAGAGGGACACGTTTTACTAATGCACATGAAACGTTGATTTGGGCATCAAAATCAGAAAAATCAAAATACACTTTTAATTATCAATCTTTAAAATGTTTAAATGATGATCTTCAAATGAGATCGAACTGGGAGTTGCCGATTTGTAATGGTTCTGAAAGACTTAAAAAGAATGGTAAAAAAGTGCATTCTACTCAAAAACCTGAGGCTCTACTTCACAGAATTTTATTAGCAACCTCAAATAAAAATGATTTAGTTTTAGATCCTTTTTTAGGATCAGGAACAACAGCAGTGGTTGCAAAAAAATTGGG
>CACGNF010000030.1 GCA_902574345.1 uncultured Pelagibacteraceae bacterium | reverse complement strand
AATTTTTGATGTTAAAAAAAATTAGACTAAATCTAAAAAAAAACTTAGAGATCTTTTCACTAGGCCTACTCATTGTAATAACCATTACTTTCACATCTTATTATAATTATAATAAAAAAAACATTTTTTCTAATTATTCAAATTTATTGGATAACGTTTACTTCAAAAAATCATTCAGCCAAATATTAGATAATCTGGAACCTAGATTTAAAAAAATTGAGCATAAGATAAAAGTAGGTGAAACATTTGACAATATATTAGAGGAATACTTGGTAGAAAAGTCTGAGATAGAGCAAATTAAAAAAGAGCTGGGTAAAAAAATAAATTTAAATAAATTAAACGTTAATCAGAAAATTAGTTTTACAATAGATCAAACAAACTCGTTTGTAAAAGAATTTGTGTTTCAAGTCACTAATACGGAAAAAATTTATCTTACAAGAGAAGAAGAGACGAATAAATTTGATCAAAGAATTTTGGTTACTAAACTGAGCAAAAATATAATTTATGATGAAAGTATTATTTTAGAAAGTCTTTACAAATCAGCTTCAAATCAAAAAATTCCAGCTGGAATTATAATTGAGTTTGCTAGAATTTATGGATTCCAAGTTGATTTTCAAAGAGATATCAAAAAACGAGACAGTTTTCAAATTATGTATGAAGTTTTTTTAGATGATAAAAAAAATTTAATTGAAACTGGAAATATACTTTATGCGAATTTAAAATTGAGTGGTGAGGATAACTCTTTATATTATTTTGAGTCTAAAAAAAGTGAGGGACATTATGACAAGAGTGGAAAAAGTGTTCAAAAAGCTTTAATGAAAACTCCTATAAATGGTGCACGATTGTCATCCTCTTTTGGTATGAGAAAACACCCAATAGATGGATTTAACAAAATGCATAGAGGAACGGACTTTGCTGCGCCAATGGGTACTCCAATAATGGCTTCTGGAAATGGCGTAATAAAAAAAGCTGGATGGTGTGGAGGTGGAGGAAATTGTGTAGTAATTAAACATAACTCAACTTATCAAACTGTTTATGCTCATATGTCAAAGTTTGCTAATGGGATCAGAAAAGGAACAAGAGTAAAACAAGGGCAAACCATAGGATATGTTGGCTCGACTGGAAAATCAACTGGACCTCATTTACATTATGAGGTGATTGTTAACGGGAAAAGAATAAATTCTCAAACATTAAAACTACCATCGGGGAAAATTTTAAAGGGGGATGAAAGAAAGATTTTTGAAACAAAAAGAATCAAATTAGACGTATTAAAGTCCGAAAAAATAATCGGTCTGAATTAATTTATTTCTGAATGTTTGTCTTCAGCACCATCTTTTTTGTTTGATATTGAGTTTTCTTTATTTTCTCTATTTTCATTCGTGTCGGTGGTTTCCTCTAAATCCTTATTTTTAAAATTAATTTTTCTTTGGATCCCTTTCTCATTTAATATTCTCGTAAAATGATCTGCATGCTGAAAGTAATTTTCTGATAAAATTTTATCCCCAGTTGATAAGGCTTCCCTAGCTAAGTTATTATATTTCTCAATTAATTTAGGCGCATTATGATTATTTCTCCCTGGAGATTTTCTTTGAAAATTTTCAGTTGTTGAAAAACTATTATTAAATTTATTTCTGTCGCCATTAGATTTAAAATTCCTCTCATTTCTTCGAAAATTGCTTCTCCGTCCGTTGTTGTTTCTAAATGTAACCATCTTATTAAGTTTTAATACTTACTATGCAGCGATCATGATTTGATAAATCTTTAATAGTTTTTTTAATATAAAACCCCTTATCACGTAATATTTTTTTTACCTTATTTTTTTGATCAAAACCTATTTCAATTATGAAATGACCACTTCTTTTTATCAGTTCAGACGATTTATTTATAACTTTCCTGATTTCTGATAAACCATCTAACCCGCCGTCTAATGCTTGTTTAGGCTCAAAACCAATATCTTTTTCCAAACATTTTAAAATACTTTTTTTTATGTAAGGAGGATTAGATAAGATTAAATCATATTTGCCTGTATTGAAATTGTCAATATTTGATTTAAATAATCTTAACCTGTTATTTATTCTCAATTTTTGACCATTAACCTTGCTTATTTGCAATGATTTATTGCTGATATCAATGCCAGTTCCAATGAAATTTTTCTTTTCTCTCAAAATTGACATTAAAATGCAACCAGACCCAATTCCAATATCTAATATTTGAAGCCTTTTTTTATTTTTTACTAATTTAAGAGCTTGTTCAATCAAAATTTCTGTATCTGGTCTTGGTATTAATACGTTATTGTCTACGAAAAACTCATATTTCCAAAAATCTTTTTTTTTTATTATTTGCGCTATCGGCTTACTCTTAGCTCTTTCTTGGATTAAATTGTCAAAGTAGTCAAGATCCCTTTTTTTAATTTCTTTATGTAAATTTAAAATTATAAATTTTTTGCTCTTTTTTATTGCTTGAGACATTAAAATTTCACTATCTAGTTTTGCTGATATGATATTATTATCTATTAAAATTGATTGTCCTTTTTTTAATGCACTCTGTATATCCATAATTTAAAGTTTACTCAAACTTTCCTCTTGTGCTTTTAAAGATAAAGACTCAATTATCTCGTCAAATGCTTCTCCCTCCAAAAATTCTTCTAACTTATGTAAAGTTAGATTGATTCTATGATCTGTGACTCTTCCTTGTGGAAAATTATAAGTTCTAATTCTTTCAGATCTATCCCCAGTGCCAATCTTGCTCTTTCTATCCGCTGATCTTTCTTGATCTATTCTGTTTCTCTCTAACTCATATAATCTTGCTCGCAATATTTTCATTCCCTTTGCCTTATTTTTATGCTGAGATTTTTCATCTTGCTGGGAAACACTCAAGCCAGATGGTATATGGGTTATTCTTACTGCACTATCAGTTGTATTAACAGATTGACCACCAGGACCACCAGCTCTAAAAACATCAATTCTTAAATCTGTCTCATTTATTTTTAAATCAACCTCTTCTGCCTCAGGTAATACAGCAACAGTTGCAGCTGAAGTATGAACTCTACCTTGAGTTTCTGTGTCTGGGACACGTTGAACTCTGTGTACACCGCTTTCATATTTTAAAGTTGAATAGATGTTGTTACCCTTAATAGACGCTATAACTTCTTTTAATCCGCCCGCATCACTTCTCGAAATGGATATTAATTCCAGAGACCATTTTTTTTTATTACAAACTTTTTCATACATTTTGAATAAATCACCTGCAAATAAACTTGCTTCTAAACCACCAGTTCCAGCTCTTATCTCTATAATAGCATTTTTTTTATCAGCCTCATCTTTTGGTAGTAAAAATATTTTTAATTTCTTTTCATTTTTCTCAAATTGTGAGTTTAGCTCACTTAATTCAGTATGAGCCATCTTCATTAACTCCTCATCAGAATTTTTATCATTTAGAATTTTTTCTAGTTCAATTTTATCATTTTTATATGATGCATATTTCTTTGCGCTATAAACAATTTCATTTAAATCAGAATATTCTTTTGATTTTTCTGCAAACAATTTCTTGTCTACATTTCCTGATGCTAAATCTTTTTCTAGAGAAGAATGTCGAGTAATTAATTCCTCGATAGTTTTTTCTGGTATCATTTTGAATTATTCTCTAATTCGGAAGCTTTCTTTTCAACTTCATGAATCACTCTAGTTATCATTTCATCTGTCATAACTTTTTCACTTTGGACACCAGAAAGGTAAAGCATATTACTTCCTTTTTGCCCACCTGTAATTCCTACATCTGTCATCGCAGCCTCCCCAGGACCATTAACAACACATCCGATAATTGATAGAGTTATTGGTGTCTTGATATGTGATAATTTTTCCTCCAAGACCCTCACGGTATCAATCACTTGAAAACCTTGTCTTGCACAGGACGGACAGGAAATAATCTTTACTCCTCTATTTCTAAGATTTAATGATTTTAGTATCTCATTTCCAATCGCCACCTCTTTTACTGGATCATCAGAAAGAGACACCCTAATTGTATCTCCAATTCCCTCTTTGAGG
>CACGNF010000029.1 GCA_902574345.1 uncultured Pelagibacteraceae bacterium | reverse complement strand
CCATCATATCTTAACGACTCTAAAAATATGACATCTTTTTTAGATAGAAAATATTTTTTGTTTTTTTTTATCTTTTTTAAAAAATTATTTGTGTCTTTAGAAATTTTGGAACTAGCATAATCACCGTTAAAATAATTAATTAGTTTTGATTGATGCATGATATCATTGTTAAACTTAATTTTTTTATCTTCATCCTTTTCAATTTGAATATTTGTATAATAAAAACTGGTTAAATTATCTGGTATATCTACTGGATTAATTTTCTCGAGAAAGATTTTCAATTCTAAATCAAACGCTTTATCTAAATCATCATCTTTAAAGGAATTTTTTAATACTCTTAATAACTTTAATTTTTCTACCATTTCTGACTCGAGTAAAATTTTCTGATAAATTAGAGCCCTCCCTTCAATTTTAGAGAGTTTTTTATATTCATTTTGAGCATTGAGAAGTTGATTAAAATCAAATTGAAATCTTTTATATAAATCAAATAATTCTTGTTCTGGATAATTTTTATCATGAACAGCTTTTTCTATGGTTCCTATTTTCTCAATTTCTGAAACATCAATTTGTTTAAATGAACCTAGTAAATTTGCAGATGAAAGATATTTCCAAATTATTTTTTTAGTTTTATCGTTAGGTTCGAAATTAAAATTAGGATTTGTTTGATGGGCTAAGAAAAAATCAAATATTGATTTTTCAGATACTGAATCATCTATTTTTTTTGTGTATTTTAGTAAATAATTTATTTTTTTTTCGAAATATTCATCTTTAAAGCCTGTTTCTTTTTTTAAATCTAAAATTAATTGTGCTTCCTCTCTTTTATTATTTTTAATCAAACAATAGATGTTAAATTTAGATAAATACTCATCTGTAATTAATTCATTATTTTTTGAAAAAACACTGCAAGCTTTGTCAATTTTTGAATTAGAGAGATGTTTATCCACAAGATGTTTTGTGAGTTCTGGATGTAAATTAATTATTTGATTTTGAATTAAATATTCTTCGATTAAATCTAGGTTTGAGTTTTTTATTAACCAATCTGACTTTAATTTTAGAAATTCGTTATCTGATATATTTTTTTTGGGACTATGGGCATTAATTAAGAGTGAAGTATTAATGATTTCAATTGCATCATTAGAGAGATCCATCTTATTTAGTTTTGTAAGCAAATTTTCTAATTGATCCCCATCTGAATTAGCCCACATATCTACATTGAGACCATAGTCTTCAGGGTCATATAATCCGATTATTTTAATTTCTTTTGTATCAAACTTTTCATCAAGATTAATAATTGATTTTTGATTTTGATTTTGCATTTCAAACACACTTGGCTCGATACTCTCTTGTAATATATTTTCCCCATTTAAAAGTTCTGGATTGTTGATTGTATTTTTTTCTTCAATTTCTTTTTTATCTATATTCCAAATATCAACTGGTTTTTCTTCTGCATTAGCAATAGAAGTTAAAAATAAAGAAAATAAAATTAAAAAATTTTTTTTATTTAACAATTTTAAAATTTTCATTAGGAATAGTTTTATCTATATCTTTTTTAGGAGCTGGAAAATCAATCTTGTTCAGTAAAAAAATAATTAAAAAAAAGACAAGCAAAAGTAAAACTAATTTAGTTACAATACCCACAATACTTCGGCTTGAACTTGTTTTTTTTATAAATTGCATATACTTTTAACTAATTTCAAATTAAGACATATTTGTGGTTTTTCAATAAAGAAAATTATGAAATCTGATAGAAATATTGTTTTTTTAGGTATGATGGGATCCGGTAAAACATCTGTCGGATTTTTAGTTTCAAAAAAACTAAAATTAGATTTTTATGATGTTGACCATTACATAGAAAATAAGCTTAAAATGAAAATTTCAAATATATTCAAAAACAAAGGAGAAAAATTTTTCAGAGAATACGAGGAAAAAATTACTTTAGAGCTCATGAAAATTAAAGGAATAGTAGTATCTCTGGGTGGTGGCGCTTTTTTAAATAAAAACATAAGAAACGAAGTTTTAAAGAACCACATATCTTTTTGGCTTAAAACCAAGGATGATATTTTAATCCAAAGAATAAGAAAAAGTGCTAAAAGACCATTAGCTTATAATGTTTCTAATAGTGATCTACAAAATATGATAAGAAATCGTAATAAATATTATGCAAAAGCGCAAAATAAAATTGATTGTCACAATAAAACTAAAAAAGAAATTGTAGATAAAATTTTAGATATTATATGAAACCAATTAAATTGATAATTAAGACTAATTCTGAAAAATATCCAATATTCATTGGAAAAAATCTTATTTCAAAAATATCAAATTTGATGGTTGATAATTCCATTAAATCAAAAAAATGTTTATTGGTAGTTGACAGAAAAGTTCCTAAAAAATTTATTTCTGAAATTAAAAAAAAACTACGAAATAAAAAAATATTTTTATTTAATTTTAATGCCAACGAAAAAAATAAGAACCAGACTACTATAAATTCAATCTTAGAAATTTTACTGAATAAAAATTTTTCTAGAGAAGATAGTTTATTAGCAATAGGGGGAGGTATAACTGGGGACGTTGGTGGTTTTGCTGCAAGTTTATTTAAAAGAGGATTACATTTTATAAATATTCCCACAACTCTTTTGGCTCAAGTAGACTCATCGATTGGTGGCAAAACAGGAGTAAATTCTAAGTATGGAAAAAATCTCATTGGTAGCTTCTATCAGCCGAGATTAGTCATAAGCGATATAGATACTTTAAAAACACTCAATAGAAGAGAAATTGTTTGTGGGTACGGTGAAATTTTAAAACACTCTATAATCTCTAAAAAGAAATTCTTTAAATATTTGGATCAGAATTTTGATGACGTTATTAAACTTAAATCTCCTTATATAGAAAAGGCAGTATTTGAGAGTTGTAAAATTAAAAAAGACGTAGTTGAAAAAGATGAAAAAGAGAGCAACTTAAGAAAAAAATTAAATTTTGGTCACACTTTTGGTCACTCATTTGAAGCTTCATTAGGATATTCTAAAAGATTAAATCATGGCGAAGCTGTTATCCTGGGAATGATGGTTGCATTAAAGTTTAGCAATAAGAATAAATTCCTAAATTCTAATGATTATAAATTGATTTCTGATCATTACAAAAATTCAAAATTACCCTCGGATATTAAAAAATATTTTAAAAGAAAAGATCTTGATAAAATTATTAAATTTATGAAAACCGATAAAAAAAACAATTCAGATAAAATAAAGTTGGTTTTATTAAAAAAAATGGGCCAAACAATTTTAAATCAAGAATACTCAGTAAAAAATTTAAATGGATTCTTAAAAAATGAATTAATTGATTAAAATTTGAATAGAGTGAATATATTTTTTTAATTCCTCATTTAAAATTTTGTAAATCTTTTTGTCACTATCAATTCTTTTCATTTGCTTAAGTTCCTTTGACACTAAAGAAATTTTAAGATGAAATTTACCTGCCTGGTTTCCAGCATGATTTTTATGGAGAAAAGATTTATCTTCAATTAATATACTTTCTAAAGCAATTTGATTTTGTAGTTTTTTTTTTACGATTGCAATTAAATCATTTATATTCATAAGAATAATTATATTATCATGAAAAATATTTGCGACTGGAATAATTGTAAAGAAATTGGTGAATATAAAGCGCCTATTGAAAAGGATAATAGTAAAAAATATAGGATGTTATGTTTAGAACACGTAAAAGAATTTAATAAAAATTGGAATTATTTTTCTGGTATGAATGATGATCAAGTAATTAATTTTTTAAAATCAGATATGATTTGGCATAAACCTACTCAAAGTTTTAGTTCTTCTGATAATTTTTTTAAAGTTTTATGGAATAACACCTTAAAAGATGAAATGGATAATGATAAATTTAAAAGTGAATTCAATCATATGCGGCAATTTAAATTTGATCATAAAGATATTAAAGCCTTTAGTATATTAGGTGTTTCAGTAGGTTTAAAATGGCAAAAAGTTCAGGAAAAATTCAAAACACTTGTCAAAAAATTTCACCCTGATATGAATGCCGGAAATAAAAAATATGAGGAAAAACTAAAGTTAATTACTTTAGCTTATACACAACTAAAAAATACATATAGGAACAAAATTGACACCAAATCTTAACATTCAACCCGATATTAAAATTTCATTAAAACAATCATTTGGTATTGACTCTGAGAT
>CACGNF010000028.1 GCA_902574345.1 uncultured Pelagibacteraceae bacterium | reverse complement strand
AAAGCTCTCAAAATATTTAAGGTTGAAGCTGATTGTGAATAAGCTTTAAACATTCTTTTTGGATCTGGTCTTCTTGCTTTTTCTGTAAAATCAATTGCATTTATATTATCACCTAAATAACTTGGTAATTCTTTCCCACCCTGTACTTCAGTAGGAGCACTTCTTGGTTTTGAAAACTGACCAGCTATTCTTCCAAGTTTTACAACTGGTAAAGATGCTGAGTATGTTAAAACTAATGACATTTGAAGAATAACCTTAAATGTATCTCTAATATTATCAGGATGAAATTCTGCAAAACTTTCTGCACAATCTCCACCTTGTAATAAAAATGCTTTTCCATCCACAACTTCAGCAAGTTGTTGTTTCAAATGTCTTGTTTCACCAGCAAAAACCAAAGGAGGAAAAGTTTTGATTTTATTCAAAACTTGATCCAATTCTTTTTTATCCGGATATTCCGGAATATGTTTTACTGGATATTTTCTCCAACTATTAACTTTCCAATTTTTCATTTTCAACTCAAGATTGTTGTATCAGAATTTTTTTATTATTCAACGGTTACTGACTTTGCTAAATTTCTAGGTTTATCAATGTCATAACCTTTTTTTAGCGCTGAATAATAAGCTAATTTTTGCAAAGGAATGGTCAAAAGAAAGGGTAGTAGATCTTCATTAGTGCTTTCAACTTCGATTTTCTCCCAAATATTTTCTGAAATTACCTCATCTTTACTTTTATTTGTGATTAACAAAACTTTAGCTCCCCTTGCAATTACCTCCTGCATATTTGAAATCGTTTTTTTATAATAATTATCTCTTGGAGCCAAAACTACAACTGGCATGCCCTCCTCTATTAATGCAAGAGGTCCATGTTTCATCTCACCAGCAGGATAACCTTCAGCGTGAATGTATGATAATTCTTTTAGTTTTAATGCACCCTCAAGAGCAATTGGATAAGAAAAACCCCGTCCCAAAAACATAGATCCCTTTGCCTCATTAAAGGTATTTGAAATTGTTTGTATTTTGTTATCAATCAATAATGTTTGCTCAACAAGTTTTGGTAAATTTTTAAGATCGTCAATTTTTTTGTCAAATTGAGCTTTTTCGATATCCTTTCTCAATAAAGCAAGTTTCAAGGCTAAAATATATAGAATTAATATTTGTCCAAGAAATGCTTTGGTTGAAGCAACACCTATTTCAGTTCCACAATGTATTGGTAATACAAATTCAGCGTCTCTTGCAATTGAACTTTCTACTACATTTACAACTGCACACGTTTTAACACCACTTTGTTTACAAAGATCTAAAGCTGCATAAGTATCAGCTGTTTCTCCAGATTGTGATACAAATACATAAAGTGTCTCTTTTTTGAATCTATTTTTTCTGTATCTAAACTCTGATGCTATATCTATATTTACATCTAATGATGTTATTTCCTCAAACCAATATTTTGCCATTAAACATGAATGATACGCTGTTCCACATCCAATCAAGGTTATTGATGATATCTCATTACTTTTCCAAGGAAAGTTATAAATACTAATATCTTTATTGGACATATCTATGTACTCATTTATACCATTTCTAATTGTGTTTGGTTGTTCCTCTATTTCTTTAGCCATAAAATGTTTATAATCACCTTTGTCATATTTTTCTTCTGCAGAGGATAACTCTAAAACTTTTTTATTAATTTTAATTCCTTCCTCACTAAAAAATTCTACATGATCTTTTTTAATAATGCAGAATTCACCATCATTTAAATACGTAATCTTATTCGTCATCGATTTAAGCGCATAAGAGTCTGAACCCAGATAATTCTCATTTGGACCATAACCAACAGCTAATGGTGAACCTCTTCTTGCACCAACAATTAAATCTGGTTGATCTTTAAAAATTATACCAAGTGCAAAGCTTCCGTGTAACGACTTCAAAGTTTTTTGAATTGAATTAACAATGTTTTCTGTTTTAAGATTTTCAGTGATTAAATGGACTATTACCTCTGTGTCAGTCTGAGATTTAAATTTGTGACCTTTACCAATTAAAAATTTTTTCAAAATTGTTGAGTTTTCAATTATTCCATTATGAACAACAGAAACATTTTGGGAAGAATGTGGATGAGCATTAACACTATTAGGGAGCCCGTGAGTTGCCCATCTCACATGACCAATACCAATAGTTCCCTCCATGTTTTGAATTAAGGAATTTTTTTCCAAATTTTCTACTCTGCCCTCAGATTTAACTTCGTTTATCAATCCATTATAGAGAGTTGCCATACCAGCAGAATCATAACCTCTGTATTCTAATTTTTTTAGAGAATTAATTATAGTTGCTGATACGGGTTTATTGCTATTAATTCCAATTATTCCACACATAACTATTATGATTTTCTTTTATAATTTTTAATTTCGGTCTGTAAACTTCTCGTTAATGCTAATGATTTTTTCTTTACATTTTTTGTTATAACAGAACCAGCCCCAACCACACTATTCTCTTCGATTGTAAGTGGTGCTACTAATGAAGAATTTGAACCAATAAATACATTGTCTTTTATTTTAGTTTTACTTTTTTTTACTCCATCATAATTACAAGTAATTGTTCCAGCACCAATGTTAACAGATTTACCAATCTGACTATCACCAATATATGTTAAATGGTTTACTTTTGAATTTTTACCCAAAATACTTTTTTTGATTTCAACAAAATTTCCAATTTTTGAACCACTTTTTAAAACTACGCCTGGTCTTATTCTAGCATATGGGCCAATATCAACTTTATTTTCTATTTTACAATTTTCCAAATGTGAAAAAGATTTTATTGTAACATTGCTTCCGATCCTAACTTTTGAACCAATTACAACATAAGGTTCTATGGTAACATTCTTTCCTATCTTAGTATCTTTTGAAAAAAATATTGTTTCAGGACCAATCATTTTAACACCTACTTTTAAAAATTTTTTTCTAAGATTGCCTTGAAGCTTTTGTAAATTTAATTGTTTCATCTGTTAAATTCTTTATATTAAGTGTATATGTTTCTTAATTCACAAAATATTTCTTAATAAAACTTTTAGTTATGAAGCAAAAATTTACAATTCTTTTTGATTTAGATGGAACTTTAGTTGATACAGCTCCTGATTTAATGCGTGCACATAATCATGTAATGAAAAAATTTGGTTATCCTACTAAGTCTACTGAGGAAATAAGAAATCTTGTTGGTCAAGGTGCAGGTGCAATGCTTGGTAGGTCTATTTGGGGGCAAGCTAAAAAAGAATTTGGAAAAGTGCAAGACGAAAAAGTTAAAAAAGAGATGATAAAAGATTTTACTGACTTTTATGGAAAAAACATTGTAAATGAAAGTACTCTAATAAATGGTGTCAAAGATTTCTTAATATGGTCAAAAAAAAATAGTATTTCTATGGCTGTTTGTACCAACAAAACTGATTACCTAGCTGTCGATCTTTTAAAAAAAATTGGGATTTATGATTTTTTTGAATACATTGCTGGACACAATACATTTGATTATTGTAAGCCTGATCCAAGACACCTAACCTCAGTAATTGAAATATTGCAAGGTGATATAAAAAAATCATTAATGATTGGAGATAGTGAAACTGACGCAAATGCAGCAAAAGAAGCTGGGATACCCGTAATCTTAATGGAAGATGGATATACTGAAAAAAAAACGAATGAAATTTACCATAATCACTTAGTAAAAGACTTTATTGGTATCGAAAAGATAGTATCAAAATATCTTTAATATTGATTATTTTTTTTTAACTATTAAAAACAACTTCGTTAATTAGGAGTTATTTTGATAGTTCATAAAGTTAAAGTTTACCCATCTAAAATTCACTTAGCAAAAAAAAATCAGCTTGCATGGAAAATTGCAGAAATTGCAAATGATAATGTAAAATTAAATAAAGATGCTATTGAAATGTCAATTAATAGAATAATCGACAATGCATCTGTTGCAATAGCATCCCTAAATAGAAGACCAGTTATTTCTTCTAGAGAAATGGCTCTAAAACATTCAAGAAAAAATGGTGCAACATTATTCGGTGTTAATAGTAAGTTAAAATTTGATTGCGAATGGGCAGCATGGTCTAATGGAACTGCTGTAAGAGAATTAGATTTCCATGATACTTTTTTAGCTGCTGACTATAGTCATCCTGGAGACAATATTCCTCCACTAATAAGCGTTGCTCAACAAAATAAAAAAAGCGGTTTAGATCTTTTAAGGGGAATAATAACTGCTTATGAAGTACAAGTAAATTTAGTTAAAGGTATCTGCCTACATAAACATAAAGTAGACCATATAGCACATCTTGGTCCAAGTGTAACTGCTGGGATTGGCTCAATGTTAAGATTAAACACTGAAACTATTTATCAAGCTGTTCAGCAAGCATTACATACAACAATTTCAACTAGACAATCAAGAAAAGGTGAAATTTCAAGCTGGAAAGCATATGCTCCAGCACATGCGGGAAAGCTTGCTATAGAAGCTGTTGATAGAGTAATGCGTGGTGAAGGAGCACCAAGTCCAATTTATGAAGGTGAAGATAGTGTGATAGCAAGAATACTTGATGGAAAGAAAGCATTGTACAAGGTCCCCTTACCAAAAAAAGGAGAAACAAAGAGAGCAATTCTCGA
>CACGNF010000027.1:0-2500 GCA_902574345.1 uncultured Pelagibacteraceae bacterium | reverse complement strand
GGCATGCAGTTTCAGGTTCTATTTCACTCCCCTAATAGGGGTTCTTTTCACCTTTCCCTCACGGTACTAGTTCACTATCGGTCACTGAAGAGTATTTAGGCTTAGAGGGTGGTCCCCCTATATTCGAGCAGGATTTCACGTGTCCCGCTTTACTCATGAATTTTAATAAACATTACTAATACGGGACTATCACCCTCTGTGGTTAGCTTTTCCAAACTATTCAAATTTTTTTATCAAAACTGCTGGCCTAATCCGGTTTCGCTCGCCACTACTAACGGAATCTCAATTGATTTCTTTTCCTCTGGTTACTTAGATGTTTCAGTTCTCCAGGTTATCTCTTTACACTTATGTATTCAGTATAAAGTACCACATAAAGTGGTGGGTTTCCCCATTCGGAAATTTTCGGATCAAAACTTACATACAGCTCCCCGAAACTTATCGCAGTATATCACGTCCTTCTTCGGCTTTCAGTGCCAAGGCATCCGCCACACGCCCTTAAACGCTTGATTTATGCACAGAAAAAAATTCTGTGTTGAATCAAATTTTTATTTTGAACATTAGCTAATAACATTTCTAATGTTCGGATATAGATATTGATATTAATTATTTTATTCACAATTTTTTATAACTAAGTGTTTGGTGGAGGATAGCGGGATCGAACCGCTGACCTCCTGAATGCAAATCAGGCGCTCTCCCAGCTGAGCTAATCCCCCTCAATTTTAAATTGGTGGGCCGAGAAAGACTCGAACTTTCGACCCCACCCTTATCAAGGGTGTGCTCTAACCAACTGAGCTACCGGCCCCCATGCAAGAGAAACACTAATTAAGAAGAGAAATGAGGACGGTCAACATTAGCCTATGTATATTATTTAGAATAAAATTTTACTTTTATTCATCCTTAGAAAGGAGGTAATCCAGCCGCAGGTTCCCCTACGGCTACCTTGTTACGACTTCACCCCAGTCGCTGACTATACCGTGGTCAAGGGTATTAAACCTTGCCTTAAGGTAGAACCAACTCCCATGGTGTGACGGGCGGTGTGTACAAGACCCGGGAACGCATTCACCGTGGCACGCTGATCCACGATTACTAGTAATTCCAGCTTCATGCACTCGAGTTGCAGAGTGCAATCCGAACTGAGGTATCTTTTAAGGATTTGCTTAACATCGCTGTTTCGCTTCCTGTTGTAGATACCATTGTAGCACGTGTGTAGCCCAACACGTAAGGGCCATGAGGACTTGACGTCATCCCCACCTTCCTCCAGCTTATCACTGGCAGTTCTTTCAGAGTGCCCAACTTAATGATGGCAACTAAAAGTGAGGGTTGCGCTCGTTGCGGGACTTAACCCAACATCTCACGACACGAGCTGACGACAGCCATGCAGCACCTGTGTTTCGTCCGGCCGAACCGAAAACTTTAATCTCTTAAAGTCGCGACGAACATGTCAAGTGTTGGTAAGGTTCTGCGCGTATCTTCGAATTAAACCACATGCTCCACTACTTGTGCGGGTCCCCGTCAATTCATTTGAGTTTTAACCTTGCGGTCGTACTCCCCAGGCGGTGTGTTTATCGCTTTCGCTGCGACACTGAAAATAAATTTCCAACGTCTAACACACATCGTTTACGGCATGGACTACGAGGGTATCTAATCCTCTTCGCTACCCATGCTTTCGTTCCTCAGTGTCAGTAATGATCCAGAAAGCTGCCTTCGCAATTGGTATTCTTTCTAATATCTACGAATTTCACCTCTACACTAGAAATTCTGCTTTCCTCTATCAAACTCTAGCTGAAAAGTTTTGATGGCAGTTCCAGAGTTAAGCTCTGGGATTTCACCACCAACTTTTTCAACCACCTACGAACTCTTTAAGCCCAGTAATTCCGAACTACGCTAGGTCCCTTCGTATTACCGCGGCTGCTGGCACGAAGTTAGCCGGACCTTCTTATTCGGGTACAGTCATTTTCTTCCCCGACGAAAGAGCTTTACAACCCAAGGGCCTTCTTCACTCACGCGGCATCGCTGCATCAGAGTTTCCTCCATTGTGCAAGATTCCCCACTGCTGCCTCCCGTAGGAGTTTGGGCCGTGTCTCAGTCCCAATGTGGCTGATCATCCTCTCAAATCAGCTATTGATCAAAGTCTTGGTAGGCCATTACCCCACCAACAAACTAATCAAATGCGGGCTCATCCAATGGTGCATAAAGCTTTCTCTGTAAAGACTTATCCGGTATTAGCACAAGTTTCCTCGTGTTATTCCAGGCCAAAGGGCAGATACCCACATGTTACTCACCCGTCTGCCACTAAGTATTGCTACTTCGTTCGACTTGCATGTGTTAGGCGTGCCGCCAGCGTACGTTCTGAGCCATGATCAAACTCTCAAGTTTAAAAACGGCGCACACTAGCTTCTATATAAATTCTAAGAATAAAATTTATATAATGTTGAAGTGTGTACGACAAATTTTGGTAACCTTAACCGTCCACACTTCTCTTCTTAAATTTTTACTTTTT
>CACGNF010000026.1 GCA_902574345.1 uncultured Pelagibacteraceae bacterium | reverse complement strand
CTCGGTACAAGTTTCCTCGCACGGTCATTTAGCAAACGACTGGTTTAAGCCTCTCACCCACTCTTCCAAGAAATTTGTCGCCTTTGATTGTATTGAATAATCAACATTAATAAAGTAATTATTCATTAATTATGAAAAATAAGTATTCAATATTTTCGCTTATTAAAAATGCTTTTTCTTATCATGAAAATTGGGAAAAGGCATGGAAAGACCCTGAGCCAAAAAAAGAATATGATGTAGTAATTATTGGTGGTGGCGGCCATGGTTTAGCAACAGCCTACTATCTGGCAAAAAAACATAATATGAGAAATATTGCTGTTGTTGAAAAAGGTTGGATTGGTGGTGGGAACACAGGAAGAAACACTACAATTATAAGATCTAATTATTTATGGGACGCAAGTGCTGGTCTTTATGATCACGCTCTTAAAATATGGGAAGGCCTTTCTCAAGAATTAAACTACAATGTAATGTTTAGTCAAAGAGGAGTAATGAATCTTGCTCATAATCTTCAAGATGTAAGAGATCTAAAAAGAAGAACCCATGCTAACAGACTTAATGGTATTGATGCAGTATATTTAAATACTGAAGAAGTTAAAAAATTTTGTCCAATAATAAATACATCTCCAGATATAAGATACCCTGTATTAGGTGGAACTTTACAAAAAAGAGCTGGAACTGCAAGACATGATGCAGTTGCATGGGGATATGCACGTGGTGCAGATGAAATGGGTGTGGATATAATTCAGAATTGTGAGGTTAAAGGTATTAAGAGAAATGGCGATGCAGTTGAAGGTATTGAAACTACAAAAGGATTTATTAAAACAAATAAGATTGGTGTAGTAGCTGCAGGTCACTCTAGTGTTATAGCTAATATGGCTGGATTAAGATTGCCATTAGAGAGTAAACCGCTCCAAGCTTTAGTTTCAGAGCCCGTAAAACCAATCATAGATACAGTTGTTATGTCAAATGCTGTTCATGCATATGTAAGTCAATCAGATAAGGGTGAATTAGTAATCGGTGCAGGAACTGATGATTACGTATCGTACTCACAAAAAGGAAGTCATGATATTGTCGAGGGAACATTAAATGCAATTTTAGAGTTGTACCCTATCTTTAGTCGTATGAGAATGTTAAGACAATGGGGTGGAATTGTAGATATTTGTCCAGATGCAAGCCCAATTATAAGTAAAACATCAATCAAAGGTTTATATTTTAATTGTGGTTGGGGAACAGGAGGATTTAAAGCTACACCTGGCTCTGGAGATTTGTTTGCGCATACAATAGCCAACGATGAACCGCACAAACTTAATGCTGCATTTAATTTGAATAGATTTGTAAGTGGTGACCTTGTGGACGAACATGGTGCAGCAGCTGTAGCACACTAATGTTTTTAATTAATTGTCCTTTTTGCGGTGAACGAGAACAAAGTGAATTTAAAGCTGGTGGAGAAGCTCATATTATTAGACCCAAACAACCAACTGAATTAAGTGACGATCAATGGGCTGAATATTTATTTATGAGAAAAAATATTAAAGGTATTCAATTCGAAAGATGGAACCACATTCATGGTTGTAGAAAATGGTTTAACATGGTGAGAGATACATCAAATGATGAAATTAAAGCTGTTTATAAAATGGGTGAAAAACCACCGGTTAAATAATCAATGACAAAAAATTTAAGAGTTAAAAGTAGTAAATTAGTCGATGAAACTTATCGAATTTCATTTAAATTTAATGGTACAACTTATTATGGATTTAAGGGTGATACACTTGCTTCTGCCCTATTAGCTAATAACATCCACCTAGTTGGTAGAAGTTTTAAATATCATAGACCTAGAGGAATTATGACTGCTGGGTCAGAGGAACCAAACGCTATAGTTCAACTTCATAACGGAACTTCAAGAACGGAACCAAATGTAAGAGCAACTGAAATAGAGATATATGAAGGTCTTGTTGCTTCAAGTCAAAATTGTTGGCCTAGTGTAAAATTTGATATTGGAGGTATAAACAATTTTTTAAGTCCATTATTACCTGCAGGTTTTTACTACAAGACTTTTATGTGGCCAGCAAGTTTTTGGGAAAAATATGAATATTTTATCAGAAAATCTGCTGGTTTAGGAAAATCACCTGATGTTCCAGACCCTGACATATATGAACACAAATACATTCATTGCGATGTATTAGTTATTGGTGCAGGTATTTCAGGAGTTATTGCAGCAAAAACCGCTGCAAAAAATGGTTTTAAAACACTATTAGTTGAGGAAAAATCATATTTAGGTGGTTCTACAATTTATCAAGACTCAGAATTTTTTAAAATTAACAATCAAAATTCCACTTCATGGTTAGAAAAAGAAATCAATGAAGTGAAAAAAATTGAAAATTTAGAAATTAAAACTAGAACAAGTGTTGCTGCTTTTCATGGTTATAATTTTTTATTAGCAAGGGAAAGTTTGACTGATCACTTGCCACTTGAACAAAGAGAAAATAAAACCCGTCAAAGATTACTTAAAATACGCGCTAAAAAAGTTATTACAGCCACAGGGTCTATAGAAAGACCTTTAATTTTTGACAATAACGATCGCCCAGGGATATTACTCTCATCTGCTATAAAAAAATATGCAGATCTATTTGGAGTAGCATGTGGAGAGAAAAATGTTTTATTTACCAATAATGATACCGCTTATGAAACTGCAATAAGCTTAATTCAAAAAGGGATTAAAGTACAAGCAATAATTGATAATAGAGAAGAAATTGATTCTAAACTTGTTAAAGAAACTGAAAAAAACAATATAAAGATTTATAAAGGTTACACAATTGTAGATACATTTGGATACAAAAGAATAAATAGTGTCTCTATAATGAAATTGTCTAAAGATGGTCAAAAGGTTATAGGTTCAAAAGAAAATATTTCATGCGATAGTTTGGGTATTTCAGGCGGTTGGACACCAGCAGTTCATCTATTTACTCAATCAGGTGGAAAACTTAAATTTAGAGATGATGATCAAGTTTTTATTCCAAATACTTATCCATCAAATCAGATAAGTATCGGAAGTTGTAATGGTGATTTTACTTTGGATGAAATATTAATTAATGCACCTAAATTACTCAAAGAATTTTTGAATATCAAGAAAACCGAATACGAAAATATTGAAATATATTCAGCATTTAATAAATCAAAAAGAAATATTTGGTTATTACCTTCAAATAAAATTGTAGGGAAAACTAAATCATTTGTAGATTTTCAAAATGATGCAACAGCCAAAGATATTAAATTAGCTTTGAGAGAAGGTTTCAGGTCTATTGAGCATGTAAAAAGGTACACAACAACAGGAATGGGAACAGATCAAGGTAAACTTGGGAATATGCATGCCTTAGGAATAATTTCTGAAACAGCATCTTCTAAAATGGGTGAACTTGGCACTACAACATTTAGACCACCCTACACTCCTCTTACATTTGGTACTATCGTTGGAAGAAATGTTGGTAAATATTTTGATATAACAAGAAAAACACCAATTCACGAATGGCATGTTGAAAACAAAGCTAAATTTGAAAATGTAGGACAATGGAAAAGAGCTTGGTATTATCCACAGAATGGTGAAAACATGCATCAAGCAGTTCAAAGAGAAAGTAAAGCTGCAAGAGATAGTGCAGGCATATTAGATGCATCCACGTTAGGTAAAATTGATATTCAAGGTACTGATGCCTCTGAATTTTTAAATAGAGTTTACACCAATGCCTGGTCAAAACTTGATATTGGAAAATGTCGATATGGTTTAATGCTGAACGAAGATGGCATGGTCTATGACGATGGTGTTACTACCAGATTAGATGAAAATCATTATATTATGACAACGACAACTGGTGGTGCTGCTACAGTTTTAGGTAAACTTGAAGATTATCTTCAAACAGAATGGCCTGAACTAGATGTGTATTTGACATCTGTAACTGACCATTACGCAACTATTAGTGTTTGTGGTCCTAATAGTAAAAAGATAATTCAAAAAGTAATACCTGAAATCGATTTATCAGATAAAAATTTTCCTCATATGTCATTTAAGAATTCAAAAATTGGTAAAGTGAAATGTCGAGTAATGAGAATAAGTTTTACTGGTGAACAAAGTTACGAAATCAATATTCAGGCCAATTACGCTAAATCAGTATGGGAAAATTGCATAGAGGCAGGAAAGGAGTTTAATATTACTCCCTATGGGACTGAAACAATGCATTTATTAAGAGCGGAAAAAGGATTTATCATAGCCGGTCAGGACACAGATGCAACTATGACACCAATTGATTTACAAATGGATTGGATAGTTAGTAAAAAGAAATTTGATTTTATAGGTAAAAGATCTTTATATAGATCAGATACTATAAGGGAAGATAGGAAACAATTAGTAGGTCTTATCACAGACAATCCAGAAGAAATATTAGAAGAAGGGGCACAAATTGTTGCAGATATCAACAAAACACCAATAGAAATGTTAGGTCATGTTACTTCTAGTTATTTTAGTCCAAATTTAAAAAAATCCATTGCTCTTGGAGTAGTTAAGGGCGGAAAAAATATGATGGGTCAAAAATTGATAATTCCAATGGAAAAAAAACAAATCAATGTAACAGTTACAGATCCGGTATTCCTGGACAAGGAGAACAAAAGATTAAATGCTTAATTATTCAAATGTAATTGAAAATGATAAATCTTATCCAGGTTTGCAAATGAGAGAAATAAAACCTGTAATGAAACTTATTATTAGAGGAAAAAAAAGACAGTTTTTATCTGCAGTTGGAAAATCATTAAATCTACTTTTGCCAAATGAAGCAAATACTTCCTCAAGAAGTGATCGATTAACAGCTCTTTGGTTAAGCCCAGATGAATGGATGATTTTTTCAAATGAAATTTTAAAATCAGATGATAATAATTACAATGTAGAAAAATTACTCAATAAAAATATTTGTAAAAC
>CACGNF010000025.1 GCA_902574345.1 uncultured Pelagibacteraceae bacterium | reverse complement strand
CTAGTTGACTATTACGACGGCACAGCTGGTCAGCGCTGTCCAAATCTTGGAGAAGCAGGTACCGCTGATGAGCTAAGGGGTTTAATTAGTTTTATGAGAGGTGCTGATTATTTTGATTATAATGGTGATTGTGATATTACTGAGACACGTGAACACGTCCAAGGAGATATTTATCATTCACAATTGATTGAAATCGGGTCTCCAGACGGAAGCACTCAGTTCACAGACAATAATCAAGAAGCTTATTATAGAACTATTAACAATTATCAAAACTTCAGAGCTATATATTCTCAAAGAAGAAATGTTCTTTATGCTGGATCTAATAGTGGCATGTTACATGCAATCAATGCAGAAACTGGAGACGAAGAGTGGGGATTTATTCCACCGTTTATAGCAGGAAGATTACCTATAAAAATTAATCAACAGCTTGATGATGTTGGCAATAATAATACTGGAGGATCAAATGCAATATTTGGTGTTGATGGTTCCCCTATTGTGCATGATGTTTTTATGAGAGGATTGCAGCCCAATGGTGAGCTAGAGGATGATCCATCTTGGCATACGATACTGATGGTTCCTTATGGTAGAGGAGGAGCGGGTTTCTCAGTTTTAGATGTGACGAACCCAATCATCTCGCCTGGTTTGGGTCCATTACATATGTTCTCAGTATATAATGATTTTATTAATCAAGTTGTTTACATTGCTGATGAAAACGGAAATATAACAGAAAGACAATATACCGCTAATACTGTTAACATAGAAGATTCGAGAGAAGCACTGCGAGCAAATACAAATTTAGATGATGTTTTAACTCAGGATGGCTGGCCAGGTAGTGATGCCACAGATATTCAAGACCGTTTTGCAGTTTGTCAAAGCAACGATGACGTCACTGGTGGTTTTGCTGCTAATGGGACCAATACATGTTATCGAGGAACAACTTATACATTTGATAGTATTCAATTTGATGTACCAGATAATTCTGTAGTTCCACCGGAGATGATTAATGTCTCAGCAGCGGTAAGTGGTGGAGAATTTGAACCAGTGACATTTACTGAAGCTAGAATGGTCAATGGTTCATTAGTGATTACTTTTGAAGAACCCTTAACATATAATCCAGGTGGAAGCGTCGAAGAAACAAGACAAACAGATAACTTTTTTATACAATCTACTTGCTCAGCAGCAACAGGAATTCCACCTGAATTTGACTATAGCAAAATGGGAGAAACTTGGTCAACGCCAAGAATAGTTAGATTACCATCAGACAATCCAAACCAAATAGATGATAGAAATTTTGATAAGTATGTTGCAATTATGGGAGGTGGCCTTGCTGCGAACAACTTATGTACGGGTTCTGCTGTATACTTAGTTGAGTTAAATAATATGGAAGATCCAGGAAGAATTTATGGAGCTGCTCAAAATAATGGACCAATTACAATAATAGACACTTCACCAAATGGTATTGCTATTGGTAATGATATCATTGATACACCCACTGGAAGTGACATAGACAATTCAGTTCCAACAACGCCGATCGTTATCACACCAGATACAGCTTTTGGTATACCATGGCGAGGAGCGTTGGTATATGTCAACGATCGAGAAGGTAAAATTACAAAAATAAATTTAACAGACTCTACAAAAAATGGAGCACAATTATTTGACCAGACTACACTTTTTAAACTTAATGCTACCGGATTAAATGGAAGAGTATCGTTCTTTGGCATGGATGCTGGAGTGGGAGTATCTACCAGAGACTTCTGGCTTTTTGGGGGAACAGGAAACTTTAATCAATTGGGAGCAAGAGGACAATTTATGGATAATATTTTATATGGCATAAGAGATAGAGACTATCCATTCTTTAGACATTTAAATGGTGTGCAAATTCCAAGAGAGACGGATCCCGTATTTGTTGAAACAGCTCACTTAGGAGCAGATGCGGCAAGAACTATTGATGATGCATCAGTATGTTCTGATGTAACTGGTGATATCGCCGGTGACCTATGTCCTACAACAGAAGATGCTTGGGTTATTCATTTGGATACTGTGGATGGTTTGCCAACTAATGATCTTAATACTTTAAATACATTCAGAAAAACCTCAGCACCACCAACATTGTTTCAAGGACAAGTATATTTCCCTGTTTATGAACCACCGGCAGGTGCTAATAGATGTAATATAGGAAATGCATATATTTGTGCATCTGACGATGAATGTGGAACTAATAATTCACATGAATTAATTAAAGGAAGTCGGGGAAATGGAAGCGCATGTGTATTTGTCAGAGAAGGAGTTTTGTCTGAGCTAGTTATCTTTGATAATAAACTTTTCGCAAACGTAGCAGGACCATCTGAAACAGAACAAACTTTATATTCCATCTTAGCTATTGCAGGCGAAGTGTTATCAAATAGAGGTGGTTGGCGAGATGTTGGTTTTTAAATAAAAGTTTTTTTAAATCTTCAAACGGATCAAAAATTTTACAATAATACTTATAAAAATAAAGTTTCTGTTAATTAATTAGACTTTTGAGTTTATTCTTAAGTTTATCTTTATTCTTATTCAGTTTCTCTTTTACCTTATCTTCTATGACATCAGTATCAAAATTTTCAATCTTATCTAACAATTCATTGCTTAATACTTTATCCTTGATGGTCTCCAGAGTACTATTAAAAACTTTTTTCAATTCATCTTTATAATCTTTACTCTTATTAGTATTACCAATGTTCTTAAAGTTTAAATCTTTCAATGAAAAATTTTTATCAATATTTAATTCTGGCGATAATACTGATACCGAAATATTTTTGGCATCAAGATTTCCGATATTAAAATATTTATTTGATTGTGAACTTGTAGTTTTGTTTGAAAGATCTTTCTGTAGTGACCTGACATTATCTGTAAGCCGTTGATTAGAAAAATTAAAATAATAATTAACACTTATATCTTTTAACTGAACATCATTAATTAATATATTATTTGAAAAAATTGACAACGCATCCAAATTTACCTTAACAGAATTTATTCTAACCAAGTATCCTTGAAATTCTTTGTTTAATAAATTAATACCTTTAGCATCTGCAGCGCCACTCAAATAATCAATATTTAATTTTTCGATTATTACTTTTCTACCTAAAGAATTTGAAACATTATCTTCTAAAATGTTTTTTATTAATCTATCACCGATAAATTCAATTAATAAAAAAAATAATATTGATAAAACTATGATAGAGGTAAAAAATTTTTTCATAACAAGTTATTATATCATTTGATATTTTTTTCTAATAATTAGCTGATCAAACTGGGCGCGCTTATTAGTTTAAGAATAATTTAATCTGTTCATTTAAAAAAAGAAAAATTAAACATCCTATGATGAGGTAGGGGCCAAAAGGGATTTGAGATGAAAGTTTTTTTTTATTCTTAATTAAATCTGGTATCACACTGATCAAAGCAACAGCAGATGAAAAAAAAATAACAAAAGGTATAGAAATCCAACCAAACCAGAAACCGATTACAGAAAGAAGCTTAGCATCTCCCAATCCCATTCCTTCTTTATTTCTTAATTTTTTATAAATAAAAATTATTAACCAAATGATAATGTATCCGAACAATCCACCTATTAAGGAATTAACAAAATTTGGAAATAAAAAGATATTAAGATTAGGATCAAAGGATTTAAAAAAACCAATTAGGATTAATGGGTAAGTTATTTCATTTGGAATTATAAAATGTTTTAAATCGATAAAAAAAATTATCACAAAGCCAATACATAAAATAAAAAACAATAGACTTGTTGAAGTGAGACCAAACAAATAAAATATAAATACAAAACTAAGAGCAGTGATTAACTCTACCATAAAATATTTGGAATTTATTTGTGCTGAGCAATCCCTACATTGAGCTTTCAGAATGATAAAAGACAATAAAGGTATGTTGTCATACCATTTAATTTGTTTTTTACATGCTGGACAATGAGACCGGCCATAGATAACACTTAAATTATCAGGAATTCTATGAATACACACATTACTAAAACTCCCCCATATACTTCCGAAGATAAATACTATAATATAGGACACAATTTATAGTTTTATTAGAGAGGAAAATTCTATGAGCCCATCAATGCAGTATTGTATAAGCATCATTGCATCTGTTAAGTGCAAATAGAAATTAGGCGCATGAATAATGAATTCCATCAACTTCAAAAATATCAAAAAATTAACGAATATCAATTTATAAATAGTATGTTTTTTGGCGCGAAAAAAAAGGAAACCACTAAAGTAGATGACACTAGTAGTAAAGATTTAGAGTTAGTGACTAAAATGAATCAAGAGTTTGCTAAAACACTTGATTTAAAAGAAACATTAAATAATTCATTAGAATTAATTATAAAAAGAATAAATGCACAAGCTGCTAATATCTTTTTAATAGATGAAAAAAATCAATCATTCCAATGTATCGCATCAAAACATCAAGCATACCTCGAAGATTTTGAAATATCTATCACTCAAGGAGTAATGGGTAAGGCAGCGGTGATGAAGAAATGTATTAGAGTTGGCGATGTGCGTAAAGATGTAAGAGAAATTGCTGAATTTTATTTTGATTTAGATAATAAAACAAATTTTACAACATATTCAGTTTTATGTTCACCATTAATTGTTTCAGACGAATGTATTGGAGTTATTCATTGCCTGAATAAAAAAACAAACAATAAACTATTTGAGGAGAACGATAGAAAACTTTTAGAAACTTTGTCTGGACCTGCTGCATTAGCAATTAATAATGCCAAGATGGCAAAAGATTTAATAGATAAGAATAGAATGCAAAAAGAAATTGAAATTGTTGGTGAGATACAAAAAACTTTACTATCTCAAAATCAAAAAGACAATTTTCCAATAGCAGGTATAAACATCCCAGCTAAAGTTGTTTCAGGAGACTTTTATAACTTTGCAGAACTATCTGAAGGAGTTTATGGTTTTGGTGTTGCTGATGTGTCGGGAAAAGGAATTAAATCCTCTTTGTTAATGTCGAAGGCATCAAGTTTGTACAGATGTTTAAGTAAAACAAATTTTTCTGCAGCAGAGTTGTTAGATATTTTAAATTCAGAAATTTGTGAAACAACATCAAGAGGGATGTTTGTAACAATGTTAATTGGAATTTATGATAGCAACAAAAAAGAATTAACCTTAGCTAATGCAGGACATGAACCTCCATTAATTTATTCTAACGATGGAAACTTTTCTAATTTTGAAGAAGCAGGACCACCTTTAGGTATTGCTCCAAAATTTAAATTTAAAGAAACAAAAATTAATTTTTCTAATAGCTCAATGTATATATTCACTGATGGTATTACAGAAATAAAAGATACTAAGGGCAACATGTTAGAGTCTGATGGATTTAAAAATTATATTACAAAGTATCAACAAAGCCCAAATCACGAACGATTAAATAAAATTGTTGAAGATATAATTAAGTCAGGTCGAATTCAAAAAGATGATCTAACTATTGTCGTTGTTGACTCACTATAATTTATTTTTTTATGCTCGGTATTAGTAAAGTAATGATTATAGTTGCAATTGTTATCACAAGTCTTATGTACTGGGCCACATCAAACGTTTGTAGATATAATTTTACCATTGAAAAAAAAACTAACGAATTAAATATTATTGCTGCTGAACTTGTTCCTGCGCTGCCATTAACAGAAGTTTATTATTTTAGAGAACTTAATTGCAATGATGTTAATCTTACATGGGATTATGAAAGAGTTATAAGAAATTTAAATGCATTATCGGTGTTGATTTACCAACAATTAACAACCGACATAAAAGGTAACCCAAACTAAAATAAAAAAAAAGTTTTTATGTTATAAAAACTTTGTAAAAGATTATTTTTTATATTTTTTTAAGAATTCTAAAAAAAAAATATTTTTTTTTACAAAATTCACTTAAAAAGTGAAAAATAAGTAAAAGTTTTCAAAAAAAAAGATCAATTCTTAATTGAAAACAAAATTTTATTAATTTTTTCTAACCTGTAACCCTCAAAATTTAAATTTGGGTAAATATAATTTTAAAAATTGATCTCTCTAACACAAAACAGATAATCTCTAACACAAAAAAATTAATTTTAGTAAAATGAATTTTTTGTTGATTTTATTGACTTTTTTAATTTCCAAAAAATAAAAAAAACTCTAACACAATTGAGAAAAAACTCTAACACAAGTAAAATTTATTTTTTGTGTTAGAATAATACTAGTCTGTTAAATTTAACTTCAAAATAGAATTTAGAAAAAAATGTCTATTTTATTAGCTTTTTAGAAATAATTGCCCATTTTGAACATAATATTTATTTTTGTGTTAGACTAAATTTCAATTTTGTGTTAGAGATTCGCTAAATTGTGTTAGAGAAAAAATTTATAATTAGTTTATGAGTGATCAAGACGACGATAAAAAAAATATAAATCAAGATACAACTGACAATGAGTCAGTAAATCAACCTTTAGTTGATGAAAATAATCAACCTGAGAGTGTAGAGTCTGCAAATAATGACTCATCTGGTGATGAAAACAAAAATAATCAG
>CACGNF010000024.1 GCA_902574345.1 uncultured Pelagibacteraceae bacterium | reverse complement strand
CTTAATATTGATGTTCCAATTAGAGCACAATACATAAGAGTAATGTTTTGTGAAATCGGAAGAATATTAAGTCATATATTAAATGTTACTACCCAAGCTCTGGACGTGGGTGCTTTAACCCCATCATTATGGGGGTTTGAGGAAAGAGAAACACTAATGACTTTTTACGAGCGAGCATCTGGATCAAGACTACATGCAAATTATTTCAGAGCTGGGGGAGTTCATCAAGATTTACCAGCTGGTTTAGAAAATGATATAGCAAAATTTTGTGAAACTTTTCCAAGAATAATAAATGATCTCGAGAACCTTTTAACTGATAATAGAATATTTAAGCAAAGAAATGTAGATATTGGAGTGGTAACCAAAGATGACGCGTTAGACTACTCCTTTAGTGGTGTAATGATTAGAGGTTCAGGGATCCCTTGGGATTTAAGAAAATCTCAACCCTACGATTGTTATGATCAATTAGAATTTAAAATTCCAGTAGGTAAAAATGGTGATTGTTACGATCGATATTTATGTAGAATTGAGGAAATGAAAGAAAGTGTATCAATCATAAAACAATGTTTAGCGAGGATGGAAAAAGGTCCAATTAAAACTTTTGATGGTAAAATATCTCCACCATCTAAAGCAGAAATAAAAAAATCTATGGAAGCATTGATACATCACTTTAAATTATTTACTGAGGGATATCGTGTACCAAAAGATGAAATTTATACTGCTGTTGAAGCACCAAAAGGTGAATTTGGTGTTTACTTAATCTCAGATGGATC
Organism: uncultured Pelagibacteraceae bacterium; assembly: GCA_902574345.1. Taxonomy (GTDB): domain Bacteria; phylum Pseudomonadota; class Alphaproteobacteria; order Pelagibacterales; family Pelagibacteraceae; genus Pelagibacter. The sequence goes on along the minus strand of CACGNF010000024.1, from coordinate 6,840 downwards.
AAGTAAACCTTACAAGTGTAAGATTAGAGCGCCAGGATTTTCACATTTACAATCAATGGATTATTTAATTAAGGGTCACATGTTGGCAGATGTGCCTGCTGTTCTTGGTTCACTTGATATAGTTTTTGGGGAGGTCGATAGATGAGTTTAAGAAGACCTGCAAAAAACCAACCTGAAAATTTTGAATTTAACCCCTCCTCATTAGAGGCAGCAAAAAGCATTGTTGCCAAATATCCAGAAGGTAAACAACAAAGTGCTGTGATGGCATTATTATACATTGCTCAAAAACAAAATGATAATTGGATACCTTTAGCTGCAATGAAATACATCGCAAAATTTTTAAATATGCCATACATAAAAGTTTATGAAGTTGCCACTTTTTATAGCATGTATAATTTGTCACCAGTAGGTAAATATTTTGTTCAAGTGTGTACCACAACTCCATGTATGATAAGGGGTGCAAACAAATTAGTTGAGGCATGTAAAGAAAAAATTTCAGAGAATGAATCAGTCCTTTCAAATGATAAAAGTTGTTCATGGATGGAAGTTGAGTGTCTTGGTGCATGTGTTAATGCACCGATGATGCAAATTAATGATGACTATTATGAGGATCTTGATAAAGAAAAAACTTTAAAAATTTTGGATAAAATTCTAAATGGAGAAAAACCAACACCTGGCTCCTATAGAGGAAGAATAAATAATGAACCAAAAAATAATAGAAAAACATTAATGGATTTAAAAAATGCTTAAGGATCAAGACAGAATTTTTCAAAACTTATACAATGATTTGGGACCTGACCTAACTTCATCTCAGAAAAGAGGTGATTGGGTTAACACTAAAGAAATAACAGATAAGGGCAGAGACTGGATTATAAATGAAATCAAAGACTCTCAACTTAGAGGGAGAGGTGGTGCAGGTTTTCCAACAGGTTTAAAATGGTCCTTTGCACCTAAAGAAGTCGGCTCTAGACCCCATTATTTAGTGATTAATGGAGATGAGTCTGAGCCAGGCACTTGTAAAGATAGAGATATTTTAAGATTTGAACCTCATAAATTAATCGAAGGTTGTTTGATTGCATCTTACGCTATTCAAGCACATGTCTGTTACATTTATATTAGAGGAGAATATTTTGTAGACGGACAAAAGCTACAAGCAGCAATTGATGAAGCTTATGAAAAAAAACTATTAGGTAAAAATGCTGCAGGTACTGGGTGGGATCTGGATATTTATATTCACTATGGAGCTGGAGCATATATTTGTGGAGAAGAAACTGCATTACTCGAAAGTATTGAAGGAAAAAAAGGTCAACCAAGATTAAAGCCTCCTTTTCCAGCACTAATTGGACTTTATGGTTGCCCAACAATAATTAATAATGTGGAAACTATAGCTGTTGTACCAACTATATTAAGAAGAGGTGGGAAATGGTTTGCATCTTTAGGAAGAGAAAAAAATACGGGTACCAAAATTTTTTGTATATCTGGAAACGTAAATAATCCTTGTAATGTTGAGGAAGAAATGAACATTCCTTTAAAAGAACTAATTGAAGTACATGCTGGTGGTGTCATAGGTGGCTGGGACAATTTACAAGCTGTCATACCTGGTGGATCATCAATGCCATTAATACCAAAAGATAAATGTGAGACTTTAACAATGGACTTTGACTCATTAATGGCTGAAAAAAGTGGATTAGGAACAGCTGGTGTAGTTGTGATAAACAAAGATCAAGACATCATAAAATGTATGGCTCGAATAGCAAGATTTTACAAACATGAAAGTTGTGGCCAATGCACACCTTGTAGAGAAGGCTCAGGATGGATGTGGAGAATGCTTGAAAGAATGGCAAAAGGAGAAGCGTCTAAAGATGAGATAGAAATGTTAGGTGACGTTACAAAACAAATAGAAGGCCATACGATTTGTGCATTTGGTGAGGGTTCCTCTTGGCCAGTTCAAGGTTTATTAAGACATTTCAAAGATGAAATTAAAAAAAGAAATAAATTTGATCCAATTGTCAAAGAAAATAAAAACATTCCTTATTTGGTAGATCAACACTTATTGGATAAAAATGCTTAAATTAAAAGTTAACGATATTGAAGTAGAGGTTGAGGAAGGATTAACTGTTCTTCAAGCTTGTGAAAAAGCAGGCGCAGAGATACCAAGATTTTGTTATCACGAAAAATTATCAATAGCTGGTAATTGCAGAATGTGTTTAGTTGAAATGGAAAAATCTCCAAAACCAATAGCATCATGCGCAATGCCTGCTGCAGATGGAATGGTTATAAAAACTAATACTCCAAAAATAGAGAAATCAAGGAAAGGTGTGATGGAGTTTTTATTAGCAAATCACCCGTTAGATTGTCCAGTGTGTGATCAGGGTGGGGAATGTGATCTTCAAGATCAATCGATGTTTTATGGAATAGATAAGTCAAGATTTAAAGAAAACAAAAGAGCAGTGCCTGAGAAAAATATGGGTCCATTGATCAAAACTCAAATGACAAGATGTATTCATTGCACAAGGTGTGTGAGATTTGCAACCGAGATAGCTGGAGTTCCTGAGTTAGGTGCAATTGGAAGGGGTGAGGATATGCAAATTACTACATATTTAGAGCAATCAGTTCAATCAGAACTGTCAGGAAACGTAATCGATCTTTGTCCAGTGGGAGCTCTAACATCTAAGCCTTATGTTTTTGAAGCAAGACCATGGGAATTAAAGAAAACGCAGACAATTGATGTAATGGATGCAGTTGGTTCAAATATTCGAGTTGATACCTACGACTGGGAAGTAAAAAGAGTTTTGCCTGTTATCAATGAAGACATAAATGAAGAGTGGATTTCAGATAAAACAAGATATGCTTGTGATGGATTATTAAATCAAAGATTAGATACTCCGTATATAAAGTATAATAATAAATTTGAAAAAGCCTCTTGGGATGAGGTTTATAAAATCATTAAATCAAAAATAGAAAATGCAAACAAAGATAAGATTTGTGGATTTGTTGGTGATTTAACAAATATGGAAACAAGTTTTATTTTCAAAGAATTTTTAGAAAGAACGATTGATACGAAAAAATATGATTTTAGATCTACAAAAAGATTTATCGATAGCTCTAAAAGAGAAAATTATTTATTCAATTCATCGATAAATGGAATTGAAGAAGCAGATTTAATTTTATTGATAGGTACAAATCCTAGATTTGAAGCAACAATGATTAATGCGAGAATTCGAAAAGCATATTTAAATAATAATACCAGAGTTATTTCTTTAAACGATCTTGGAGACCTAACCTACAACTATCAAAGTTTAAATGGGAAGATAAAAACTATCAAAGATATATTTGAAAATAACAATGAATTGTCAAAAGAAATTATTGAGTCAAAAAAACCAATGATTGTATTTGGAGAGTCTTTTTTTAAAATCAAATCAGCAAGTTATTTATTTAATTTATCTAAAAAATTTTTATCTAAGAATAATAAATTGCATGATGATTGGAACTCAATTAATATATTATCAGTGGATGCAGCTACAGTTGGAAATCTAGATTTAGATATCATTGATAAAAATAATAAAATTCTAGATGAACTTCATGAAAATAAATTTGAAATTATTTTTTTACTTGGCCAAGATAATTTAGATTTAAAAAAGAAAGATGAATTTATTATCTATCAAGGAAGTCATGGAGATAAAGGCGCGGAAATTGCAGATATAATTTTACCAGGTGCTGCTTATACTGAACAATCTGGACATTACACTAACTTGGAAGGTAAATTACAAAAAGCTTATAAAGCATCTTACCCCCCCAGGTGATGCAAAAGAGGACTGGCAAATTATAAATGATCTCGCTGAGGTTATGAATAATAGAAAACTTTTTAATGATAAAGATGAACTCGAAAGTAGTATGTTTAACTATTTAAAGATGAAAAAAGATCAGCAAACCACAGGATTAGAAGATAAATTAAATGAAAGTGATTTTGCTGATGAATTTTTGAAAGTTGATTATAAAGACTACTATTTTTCTAATGTAATTGCACGTTCATCAAAAACTATGCTTGAATGTAATAACGCAAAAATTGATTTAAAAAAAACAGGGACAGAAGGTTAACTGATGGAATACTTAAACATTATTTTTCAAGAGAGTTACAAAATTTTATTTTTATTAGTGCCCGTTTTAGTTTCAGTTGCTATGATCGTATGGTTAGATCGAAGAGTTTGGGCTTTTGTTCAAAAAAGACAAGGTCCAAATGTTGTTGGTCCATTTGGCTTATTACAATCCCTAGCAGACGCTCTAAAATATATTTTCAAGGAAATAATAATACCCGCTAGTTCAAACAAAGTAATTTTTATTCTTGCTCCAATAATAACAATGACACTAGCTCTAATAGCATGGGCCGTAATTCCTTTTGGAGTTGAAAAAGTATTAGCAGATATAAATGTTGGAATTTTATATATTTTTGCTGTCTCATCATTGGGTGTGTATGGGATAATAATGGGTGGATGGGCATCGAATTCAAAATATCCTTTTTTAGGAGCAATTAGATCTGCGGCACAAATGGTATCTTATGAAGTATCGATTGGTATTATTATAATTAATGTTTTATTATGCGTTGGATCTCTAAACTTAAATGATATTGTAGTTGCTCAAAAAGAAATGTGGTTTGTAATACCATTATTTCCAATGTTTGTAATTTTTTTTATATCTGCTTTAGCTGAAACGAATAGGCCACCTTTTGATTTACCAGAAGCAGAGGCTGAATTAGTTGCAGGTTACCAAACAGAATATTCTGGGATGATGTATGCAATGTTTTGGTTGGGAGAGTATGCAAATATTTTGTTAATGTGTGCACTTGGGTCAATTTTATTTTTAGGAGGCTGGTTATCTCCAATCGATCTTTATCCTTTTAATTTAATACCTGGTGCTCTTTGGTTAATTTTCAAAATTTTGTTTTTATTTATTCTTTTTGCGTTGGTCAAAGCGATTGTTCCAAGATATAGATATGATCAACTTATGAGACTAGGTTGGAAAATATTCTTACCATTATCCTTAACTTATGTTGTTTTGACAGCAAGTTATCTTTTTTACTTTAATCTTCTACCTACAATATAAATGAAAATATCAAGATTTTTTAAAACAATATTAATGACCGATTTTATCAGTGGACTTTTTATTGCCGTTAAGGAACTTTTTAAACAAAAAAAAACAATAAATTATCCATTTGAAAAAGGTAAAATTAGTCCAAGATATAGAGGCGAACACGCATTGAGAAGATATCCTAATGGAGAAGAAAGATGTATAGCTTGCAAATTGTGTGAAGCTGTCTGTCCTGCTCAAGCGATTACAATTGAGTCTTCCGAAAGAGCTGATGGGAGTAGAAAAACTACTCGCTATGATATTGATATGATGAAATGTATTTATTGTGGATTATGTGAAGAGTCTTGTCCTGTAGATGCAATAGTCCAAGGACCAAATTTTGAATTTTCAACCGAAACTCGTGAAGAACTTTATTATACAAAAGAAAAACTCCTAGATAACGGAGATAGATGGGAAAATGTTTTAGCGGCAAATATTAAATCAGACAATCCATATAGATAATTTATGATTGCACATGCAATATTCTTTTATGTTTTTTCTGTCATTGCAGTTGTTTCCGCAATAATGGTAACTGTTTCTAAAAACACGGTTCATTCAGTTTTTTTTTTAATTCTTGATTTTATAAGTATATCTTGCCTCTTCATAATGATTGGTGCTGAATTTTTGGGAATGATTATGTTGATAGTTTATGTTGGGGCAGTTGCAGTGCTATTTTTGTTTGTTGTAATGATGCTTAATGTTGCTCAACAAAAAAATCAGTGGTTTGTTTCAAAAGATAGCTCAAGACATATCCCCATAGGATTATTAATCAGTGTAATAATATTTTTTGAATTGATAATTGTAATAGGTGGATGGAAATATAAACCTGATTTATTTAATTCTGCAAAATCATCGCTAGAAAACGGGGTAAGTAACACTCATTCATTAGGTCAGGTTTTATATACTGATTATATACATGTGTTTCAAATTAGTGGGATGATACTTTTGATTGCTATGATAGGTGCAATAGTCCTTACTTTTAGACAAAGAGAGGGTGTTAAAAAACAAAGTTATTTAAAACAGATATCTAGAGAAAGGACTGAAGGCGTAGAAGTACTTGAAATTGCGTCTAATAAAGGAGTTAAAATAGATGATTGATATAGGTTTAGGACACTATTTAACTCTAGGTGCTGTTATTTTTAGTATTGGAGTAATTGGTATATTTCTTAATAGAAAAAATATTATTGTAATCTTGATGAGTATTGAACTTATCTTATTAGCTGTAAATATTAACTTAGTTTCTTTTTCAATTTATTTAGGAGATCTTTCTGGTCAAGTTTTTACCCTCTTTATACTAACTGTTGCTGCAGCTGAGGCTGCAATTGGTCTTGCTATCATAGTTGTTTATTTTAGAAACTCTGGAACTATTCGAGTAGAGGAGATAGATAAACTAAAAGGTTAAAATGGAAATTTCAATTATAGCATTACCATTAATTGCTTCAATTATTTCAGGATTTTTTGGAAAATTAATAGGAGATAGAAGCTCAGAAATTATTACTAGCCTATTAGTATCTATTTCAGCAATTTTTTCTGTCCTCGTTTTGTACGAGGTTGTTATTAATCAATATCAAGAGAACATCATAATAGCGACATGGATTAGCTCTGGATCGCTTGAAGTAAATTGGTCAATGAAAATTGACTCATTATCTGCTGTGATGTTAGTTGTTGTAACATCAGTTTCTGCCTTAGTTCATATTTATTCAATCGGTTATATGT
>CACGNF010000023.1 GCA_902574345.1 uncultured Pelagibacteraceae bacterium | reverse complement strand
ACTGAGTTACGTAAAGTTGTGAAAGAGTGAATGCAAAAAGATAAGAAGCTGCAATAATAAACATTATCATTACACTTTCCTTCATTGATACTTTAACAATATTCCAAATCTTTTTTGGTTGATAAATTTTGTAAACAACAGCTATCAAGACAAAAACTAAGAACGCTCCAACACCAGATGCTTCCGACGGAGTTGCAACCCCACCATATAAAACATATAAAACTCCTGCAATAATTGCTAGGAATGGAAGAATTCTTGGTAATACCTCAAGTTTTTCTTTTAATGTTGGCTTTACCCTGTTTCGTAAAGCTTTTGCAGCATCTTTATCTATAAAATAACTATGGATAAGTGCCCAAATTGCAAACATTCCTGCCAGCATGAAACCTGGCACCAATCCACATAAAAACAATCTTCCAATTGATGTTCCGGTCGCAATTCCATAAACAATTAAAACAATGCTTGGAGGTATTAAAACTCCTAGTGTTCCACCAGCTGCTATCGTTCCAGTAGCTATTTGATCTGAATACCCTCTTTTTCTCATTTCGGGTATTCCCATAGTTCCAATAGCGGCACATGTTGCGGGACTTGATCCACTTAATGCAGCAAAAATTGAACACGCTCCTATATTAGAAATAACCAGTCCACCCGGAACTCTCCAAAGCCATCTATCTAATCCTGTGTATAAATCTTTACCTGCGGGAGAATTGGCAACAGCCATTCCCATTAAAATAAACATTGGTATTGAAAGTAAAACAAATGAATTTAAACCAGCAAAGAATGTTTCAGCAAAAACATCAAGCATTTGAAAACCTTCAAATGATACTAAAAGAACTATCGATACAAAACTCAAACCAAAAGCAATTGGAATTCCAGAAAAAAGCACCAGCAAAGTAAAAACTGCAACGATTAAAGCTATTATCAATGGGTCCATTAATTATAATCCTTATCGTCAGTGAGTTTTATAATTTCAGCTATATATTGAAGAATCATTAGTATAGCACCTAAAGCCATTGAAGAATATGGTATCCATAAAGGTGGATCCCAAACAGTCCCTGTTGAATAATTTTTTGAAAATGCTTCCTCAACCATTAAAAATCCAAAATAAAATAAAATTAGAAAAAATAATAAACTCAATAAGGAAGTAAAAATTTTTAAGCGGATGATATTTTTTTTGGATAAGAAATCATAAATCCATTCCATACTAACGTGAGCTTTTTCACTAAGTACATACACACTTCCTATAAAAGTTGATGCAACCAGTAACATGGTAACTAATTCTGTTTGCCAAGTAATTGCTCTTTGAAAAAAATATCTTTCAAAAACTAGCTCTACAATAACTAAAATTGATAAGAGCAAAGCTAATACTGCAAAAGCGCCACAAGCTTTTGCTATAAAATCACAAAATTTAAGATATTTTTCTTTCATAAAAAAACCCCTATTTAATAAGAATAAATAGGGGTTCTTTATATATTATTTTATTTAACTGCTAAAGCCATTTCCATCAGCTTATCGCCACCTGGAACTTTATCAGCAAATGCTTTGTGAGATGATTTTTTTGCAATCTCTACCCACGCCGCATGATCTTTTTCGTTCATGTATACTAATTTAACACCTGCAGCTTTATAAGCTTCTTCAAACTTTTTATCTAAGTTTTCAACTTGAGCTGTCATGTATTTTTCAGCAACTTTTCCTGCTTTCATCAAAGCTTTTTGTTGCTTAGAATTTAAAGCATCAAAAGACTTTTTAGACATCAGAATTGGCTCATACATAAACCATAATCCAAATTTTCCTGGAGGTGTTGCGCATGAAACTTGCTCATAAATTTTGTAACTGACAAAACTTCCTGAACTAGTATTTGCACCTGTTAATACACCTGTTTGTAAACCAGTATAAATTTCAGATGACGGCATACTTTGTATACCTGCTCCTGCAGCTTCTAACATTTGGTTAAATGCTTTACCAGCAGCTCTCATCACTTGTCCTTTTGCGTCGCTAGGATTTTTAATACATTTTGTTTTTGAAGCAAAACCACCACCTAACCAAGCATCAGATAAAACTACAACACCAGCATCATTAATGATTTTTTTAATTTCAGTCATCATTGGACCTTTATTAAATCTTAATGCGTGATCATGATTTTTTACAGTTCCTGGCATTAGCGTTGCATCAAATTCTGGATGAAACTTAGATGCGTATGCTAAAGGAAAAGCAGAAATATCTAACTGACCAGTTGTCATAGGTTTCCACTGTTCTTTTGGTTTGTATAATGATTTAGCTGGATAAATTCTGATATCTATTCCAACATTTGCTTTTTTAACCTCGTCAGCAATGATTTGAACCATTTCATGACGTGGATCATAAGATCCATCAGCTCTTGGAGTACCAGGCCATTGGTGACTTGCTTTTAGCGTAACAGCATAAGCAGAACCAATAGTAGTAAAAACAAAAACTAATGAAGTTAAATATAAAGATATTCTTTTTAACATTATTTTTTCCCTCTATTGTTATTTTTAATAATTCAATTAAAGTGAACTTATTAATAAGAGTCAAGTCGACAAAAACTCATGTAAGATGAAGTAATATGGATGGACCTTTAAAAAACCTACTAGTAGTTGATTTAACAAGAGTATTAGTTGGTCCTTACTGCACTATGATATTATCTGATTTAGGGGCTAGAGTAATTAAAGTTGAAGCACCTGAAATTGGAGACGACTCAAGAAAATTTGGACCATTCATAAAAGATTATTCTGCTTATTTCATGTCTCTTAATAGAGGAAAGGAAAGTATTGCGCTTAATTTAAAGAATGATGAAGATAAAAAAATTTTTGAAAAAATTTTATCCAAAGCAGATATTTTAGTTGAAAATTTTAAACCTGGAACTTTAAAAAAATGGGGGTTTGGCTGGAAAGATGTTAACAAGAAATATCCAAAACTAATTTACGCCTCAGCATCAGGCTTTGGTCAAACTGGTCCACTTAAAGAATTACCAGCTTACGACATGGTAGTTCAAGGTATGGGCGGTTTAATGAGTGTTACTGGTCAACCAAACTCTGAGCCCACTAGAGTTGGAACATCAATTGGAGATATTACTGCTGGGCTTTTTACTGCGATAGGTATTAATGCAGCTTTATACGATAGACAAAAAACTGGAAAAGGAATGTTCATAGATGTTTCCATGCTTGATTGCCAAATAGCTATATTAGAAAACGCTATAGCACGTTATCTATCTAAAAATGAAATTCCAAAACCAATGGGATCAAGACATCCATCAATTGCACCCTTTGAAGCCTTTAAGACAAAAGATAGTTACATAATCATTGCTGCTGGGAATGATAAACTTTTTGAAAAACTTTGTAATCTTCTTCAAATCCCAGAGATAAGTAAAGATCCAAAATTTTCAGATAATTCATCTAGAGCAAAAAATATGGATGAGCTTAAAAAAATTTTAGAGGAAAAATTATTAAGTAAAAAAACAGGTGATTGGGTTAGTGAAATGGAAAAAGATAAAATTCCATGTGGACCAATTTTCAATATAAAAGAGGCTGTTGAAAACCCTCAAATAGAGTCTAGAAACATGATTGTTAAAGCATTTCACAAAGTTGTTGGAGATTTTAAACTGGCTGGTAACCCAATTAAAATGTCATCTTATAAAGATGAAAAAACAAGAGATGACATACCTGATTTAGATGAACATCGACAAAAAATTATAAAGGAATTTTGTAACTAATAAATTTTAAGAGTTTGAAGTGTCAGCATCGTCTGCTGCTTGATCTTCACTTTCAGAAACTTGATCTAAAGAAACGTCTCCCTGTTCTACTTCAGCATCTTCGGATACAGGAGCTTCTGGTACGTCTGGTTTAGCTGTTTCAGACAATTCTGCTAAATCATCTTTAGAAACTTGAATTTTTTCTGGAGCTTTTCGTGCTCTTTTAGATGGTAAAATAGGTGTTCCACTTTTCGAGATCTCACCTTTGTATAAGCTTTCAAAATCATCACCAACATCTTCATCAGCTTCGGTACCATCATCAATTTGTTCTACATGTTTTCTTAATTTGTAGACAGCGCTTTCAGTTAAATCATCTACTTTGATATTTTCCTCAGCTATTTCTCTTAATGCAATAACTGTATTTTTATCGTTATCACGATCTAAAGTTGGTTCTATTCCAGTATTGAGTTGAGTTGCTCTTTCTTTTGCAACCAAAACTAGTTCATATGGACTATCTACTTTATCAATACAATCTTCCACTGTAACTCTTGCCATGCCGGTTATCTATAAGCTGTGATTAAAAAAAGCAAGGATTATTTAAACATATTCGGGATTTAACCTATTTCTAACCACAAACAGAGCAATTAAAGATAAGAAAATATATACAAATGAAATCACTGCTATTTGCTCAATTGTAAAGCCTTTGTCAATTAACAAACCAAATAAAGCTGTACCAAATGCCGTAGAAAATACCATCAATGCTGTTGTTAATGCTTTTATTGATCCGATGTATTTTACACCATATATCTCAGCCCAAGTAGAGGACCCTAAGACATTGGCAAGCCCATTAGAAATGCCAATTAAACCAAGGAATATAAAAGCAGAAATAGAAATATCTAAATAAAACAAAACCAACATTGAAATTAACAAAGGTATATTCATAAAGATCAATAATTTTCTGCTGGTAAATTTATCGATTAAAAACCCAGAGCCTAATAAAGTAATGACTGATAAAACAGAATAAGCCATAAATGATTGTGCGATGACAAATTCACCCCACTCTTTTGATTCTGTTATATATGATTGATAAACAAATACACCGGTAGCAATCCAAGGCATTGCTAACATATTCAAACAAACTATATAAAATCTATAATCTTTTAAAACCTCAACACGTGTCCAATTTTTAATTTCTTTTTCAACAAAATTTTTATCATTTACATCTTCTCTAGAATCAAAATTCAGGTTTTTGATTAACGCAAAAGCAATAAATGGTAAAAAAAATAGAATTAATACAGAAATAGACAGCCAAATGTTTTGCCACGCAGTTAAAGTAAGTAAATAGACAATTAAAACTGGTAAAATAAATTCTGCAGTTGATAATCCAAACCAACCGATACTTAGAGCTTTGCCTCTAGATTTAGTAAAAAATCTTGAAATAGTTGTAGTTGCAGTATGAGACATTAATCCTTGACCAGAAAACCTCATTAAAAAAACAGCAATAAATAAAAAAACTATTGATGAAATTTTTGAAAAAAAAAAACAAGAAAAAGCTAACAAAAGGGTTACATATAATGCAAATCTGAAAATATTTATGTCATCAATTTTTTTACCAACCCAAATTAAAATAAAGCTGCTTAATAATGTTGCCGAAGCATAAATTGAGCCAAATTGTCCATGAGTTATTGAAAGTGTTTCTCTAATACTTGAATTAAATAAACCAAGAAAAAAACTCTGTCCAAAACTAGAAAAAAATGTAAAGATAAATCCAAATATAATTACTTTTAAACTTAAACTTTTAAACATAAAAAATTATGAGCTGTAATGTTGCTTTCATAGGTCTTGGTGTAATGGGTTATCCAATGGCAGGATATATATCAAAAGGTGGTCACAATGTAACTGTTTTTAATCGTACAAAATCAAAAGCAGAAAAATGGATTGGAGAATACAAAGGCAAAATGGCTGAAACTCCAGCGGATGCAGCTAAAGATGCTGAATATATTTTTACCTGTGTTGGTAATGATAATGATTTAAGAGAAGTAACTTTTGGTGACAAAGGAGCTTTCAAAACAATTAAAAAGAGTGCAGTCTACATTGATAACACTACAGCCTCAGCAACAGTTGCTAGAGAGATTTACGATTACGCAAAGAAAAATGGATTTGGCGCACTAGATGCTCCTGTATCTGGTGGACAAGCTGGAGCTGAGAATGGTGCATTAACAGTGATGATCGGTGGTGATCAAGCTGACTTTGATAAAGCAAAAGATAAAATTGATTGCTATAGCAAAAAAATGAAACTGCTTGGTAAAGCTGGATGCGGACAATTAGCTAAGATGGTTAACCAAATTTGTATTGCAGGATTGGTTCAAGGACTATCTGAGGGAATTAACTTTGGAATGAAAGCAGGGTTAAATATGGAAGATGTAATTGAAGTTATATCAAAAGGTGCAGCTCAGTCTTGGCAAATGGAAAATAGATATAAAACAATGATTGATGATAAATTTGATTTTGGTTTTGCAGTTGACTGGATGAGAAAAGATTTGAAGATTGCAATGGATGAAGCAAAAAATAATGGTTCATTATTACCCGTAACAGAACTAGTAGATAAGTTTTATGGAGAAGTACAAGGATTAGGGGGTAATCGTTGGGACACTTCAAGCTTAATTAAAAGATTTAGAAAGTAATGTATGCAACCAGCATACTATGAAAATTTCGAGGAAATTCAAAATAAGTATTGGTCTATGCTCGATGATGCTGTGACTAATAGAGGTTCTCCTTTTAGAATTCCTGTCTTTATTTGTGCCCACCAAGACGAGGTAGATGGAAGAATTGTTGTTCTAAGAAAATCAGATAGAGCAAACAATCTATTACAATTTCATACTGATTTAAGATCACCAAAAGTAAAAATTCTCAAGAAAAATAATAGCGCTTCTCTAGTTTTTTACGATAAAGAGGAAAAGATTCAATTAAGAGTAAAAGTTGAGTGTGAAATAAATAATCAAAATTCTACGACTGAAGAATCTTGGAAAAAAACTCAACATATCAGTAGAAGATGTTATCTAACTGATAGTCCTCCAGGAACTACATCAGAAAGTCCAACATCGGGCATGATATCTAAATTAGAAGATTTTGATTATACAATGGAACAAAGCGAAGAAGGTTACAAAAACTTTACAGTTATAAAATGTAAAATAAAGTCTATTGAATGGTTATATCTCGCAGCTAAAGGGCATCGAAGAGCAAAATTTGATTTGGAAACTAATAAAAAAGCTTGGATGGTTCCTTAAAAAATTGATTTAGAATATTTTTTCCAATTATCTTGATAGTGCTTTGTGTTTTCAAACACTGCTTTCTTTTCTTCTTCAGTAACTTCTCTTACAACTTTACCAGGTGAACCTATTACTAAAGAATTATCTGGTATCTCTTTATTTTCAGTAATTAAAGCTTTAGCACCTATGATGCAATTTTTTCCAATCTTAGCATTATTTAGAATCACCGCACCAATTCCAATTAAACTATTGTCCCCTATCGTGCATCCATGGAGCATAACCATATGACCTATAGTTACATCTTTACCAACTTTAATGGGATATCCTGGATCGGTATGCAAAACACATCCATCTTGAACATTTGATCCCTCGCCAATATGAATATTTTCAATATCTCCTCTTAAAGTTGCATTAAACCAAACACTTGTATTTTTTTCTAAAGTTACATCCCCAATCACAACCGCATTAGGTGCTACCCAATTTTCGCCAGAGTTTTTTGGTTTTTTATCTTTTAAATCGTAAAACATAATTTATATATTATTACATTATGCCAATACAAACTCCAATATGTGATTTCGGTCAAAAGGCTCACGACTTTAAGCTTAAATCAACTGATAATAAAATTTTATCTTTAGAGGACGTTAAAGGTAAAAATGGAACCTTAATAATGTTTATTTGCAACCATTGTCCCTATGTTAAAGCAGTTACAAAAGATATAGCCGAGGATACTAA
>CACGNF010000022.1 GCA_902574345.1 uncultured Pelagibacteraceae bacterium | reverse complement strand
AAGGGAGATGGTGAATATGGAATTTATGTTGCAAACTACGGAGGACCAACAAGGTTTTATGAGATTGAAAATGAACTTATCAAAGATAAAGCTGAGAATTTAAATCTGGATAATATTACTGGTGGAAGAGCAGTTGTATCTGGGCATATTTTGACAGAAAGAGCCGATATCTTTGCGGCTAATGAGAGAGGAGCAAATTTTCTTTTTAAAAATAATAATGGAAATTTTGATGATGTTGCATTTGATTATAGATTAGATGATGCAATCCAAAATGGACGGGGTACAGCTTTATCAGACATATATTACCGTGGTAGATTAGATATTTTAAGTGGTAATTGGCTTGGATATCACAGAGCTTGGGTCCTGGAAAATAATGAATTTAAAGACATTGGAAATAAAGATTTTGATGAACCCTCTAGAATAAGAACAATTATTTCTGCAGATTTTGATAATGATGGTTTTGATGAAGTTTTTATGAACAATATAGCAGAACCAAATAAGTTATTTCGTATTAAAGATAATGGAAAATTTGAGCAGATAAATTTTCAGGTAGGACTCGAAGCTAATGGATATGGAACTGGTGCTGCAGTCGCGGATATAGATAATGATGGAATTTTAGAATTATTAGTTTCTCGTGGTGAAAGTAAAGCACAAACATTAACTTTGTATAAAGCAAAAGTTGATAAAGGAAGTAAATACTTAAGGATTAAACCATTAAATAAGTATGGTGCGCCAGCAAGAGGAGCCACTGTTACCTTGATAACTAATCAAAGAAAACATTCAAAAACAATTGATGCAGGATCTGGTTACTTATGCCAAATGGAACCTGTGGCACATTATGGAATTAGAAAAAAAGAAAAAAATTTTAAAGTAGAAATTCTATGGACAAATGGAAGTAAAGAAATGATTGATATAAAGAAACTTAACCAAACAATTATTGTAAGACAGAAATGAAAAAAATATTCAATATATTTTTAATTGTATTTTTAATATCATTTCAGCTTAAGTCGATTGCTGGAGAAAAAAATT
Source organism: uncultured Pelagibacteraceae bacterium (assembly GCA_902574345.1). GTDB lineage: Bacteria > Pseudomonadota > Alphaproteobacteria > Pelagibacterales > Pelagibacteraceae > Pelagibacter. Next base: position 8,492 of record CACGNF010000022.1, on the reverse strand, counting down.
ATCACAAAGAGCTTATTACTGATTGGTCTAGAATATTCCCTGATAAAAATAGAAATGCCGCAGGACCAAAATTTTTTAAATACATCATAGATAAAAAAATTACTTACAAAGACTTTGTTGAATTTAACAAATTATATTGTGCAGTTTCTGGGTCTTTAATTGATCCAAATAGTGACTCAGAATTCTTATTTATAAAAGAAAGTAAAACGAATAAAAAAATTTGTGGAAACTATTTTAGGTGTTGTGTTCCATGTTCGTGTGATCTTATGAAATATTCTGAAGCCCAAAAGATGAAACATAAATTTGAAGATGGTTTTAAAGAATTCTACGTTTTAACAATAAAAAATCCTTGTGCTAAAAAAGATTTTCCCAATAGAGTTAATAAAGATTATTTTTGTAATGGTGAAAAAATCAATAAATCAGAAGTGTATAGTCTTAATGATCGAATAGTAATAGGTTTATTACACAATGGAAAAAATTGTGCGAAAGATGAGATAGACTTTGTTAAAAGTCATCAAGTGACGGGTAGATATTGTGAGTTGAGAAATAATACACCTTTAGAAAATTTAGATGCTGGAATGGGTGATATTTTTATAAAACTCGCGAGATAAATAAATATGAATAATAAAATTTTTGAATGGGCAGGTGTTATCACTGCAATATTGTACTCATTATTTGTAGCTATGAATATTGGTATAGAGTTTTTTGGTTTTTGTTTACTACTAATATCTGCAATTCTAATTGGAATTTGGGCTTATCGAGGCGGTCATAGAGGAATATTATTTTTACAATTCTTTTATGCTACAGCCGGAATTATTGGAATGTTTAGATGGTTTTAGTTAAGTATTGAAATAATTTTTGGAATATAATTTTTAAAGTTGAAGAAACCTTTATTACAATATTGCCAAGAGTTTTGATCAAGTTCTCTATAAAGGAAATTGATTTTTAAAGTATTTGAATTCAAATAATCTAAATTTTCTCCAACAGTTGGATACAACCCGACTGCTTTTTCTATCTTTTTAATTTCGCTAATATCTATAACTTCACAATCAATAGATTGATTTTTAAATCTTTGCTCTTGGTCTTGAATAAGTGAAGACTTAAATTTTAGAACTTTTTCGCTAAGTTTGATACATCTATTTTCATTTTTATTCGAAACTATATAAAATTTTTTAAATTTATTATTTTGAAAATCACTTGTTTCAAAACAGAGGTTATTCTCGAATATTATCAAATTATTTTGATCAATATTTTCAGGGTTAATAAAATCCTGTTTTAAAATTGAGTATTTTTTTTCAGAAATCTTGGGTGGAGCGTTTTCATTTAATTTAATATTACTAAATCTATTATTAGTAAATTTTTTGATATTCCACTCACTTGCTAAATAATGTTTTCCCAGTGTTTGAATACCTGCAACCCATCTCCATCCAAGAGTGTTTGATGCAGCGTCTCCATCATAAAGATGTTGCATAAAAAATTCCGCACCTAACTGCCATGGCAAATTTAGCGTAAAAATCCAAATACTGGCAAACCACATTCTAGTATGATTGTGCAAATAATTATTTTCTTTGAGTTCGTTGACCCAATGGTTAAAGCACTCAACATTTGTTTTTCCCTCAATTGCATTTTTATAAGCTTGATTGTTTTGAAAATCCTCTTTAATCTTTTTTAATTCAATTAAAAAATCTGTCCAAACACTAGGTCTTAATTCTAACCAACCTTTCCAATATGTACGCCACAATACTTCTTGAATAAATTTTTCATTTTTTGCAAATGAAAATTTATGAAGAGATTTTTTGATAACTTCTTTTTCATTAATAATTCCGTGAGTAATATATGGAGATAAACAAGAAACATTAGACCTGTTATCAGGTCCGTAATCAAAGTTTCTAAGTTTTGAATACTCTGAGAGATTTTTTTCCACAAAATAATTTAGTTTGTCTAAGGCCTTAGCCCTTGAAGCTTCAAAATTCATTTTTAATTATTTCGATTTTTTTTTCTTTAGACCTAATTTATCGCTATGTCTTAATCTCAAGATTACAATAGCACCTGCAATTAAAACTATTGCTACCGCTTCATATACTAATGCACTTGGATCCATTTCTTTTCCTTGTAAAATAATAAATCGTGCTAGTGCTGTAATAGCTATAAGTAGTGGTAATGTAATACTTATAGATTGCTGGTTCCAAAAAACTCTTACCATCGCTAGCACTTCTAAGTAAAGAAACATTAGCAGCAAATCAGCTAAGGTAACCGATCGATTTTCAAACATTTTATAAATCTCTATTCCAACTGCAATTACAGTGCTTACCAGAATGATACACATTAGAAGAAGTTGTAGGTTTTTAGCTATCTTTTCCATTATTTATCTTTACTAAATGGTAACCATTTTTCAAATACTGATTTTGAGGAACCATCATACGGAATTGAATAAGAATATGGATTTGGACTTGTCAACACTTCAATTCCTTTTGAAAACACGAATATAAAAACAATTACAAAAACGAGCACCATTATCTTAAAGGGGTCAAAATTTTTTGTTTTAAAAACACTGGCAGAATTTTCCTCAGCTCTATGAAAATGTTTAAATGTCAAATATACCGCAAATATTAATCCAATGTGGGCTAAAAAAAGTCCAGTCCACCCAAATACAAAAGTTGTATATGAGAATACGTACAAACTAAAAACAGTAGTCCAAATAAAACTTAACACCAATAAAATTTGCAATCTTACTGTTTTAGGTAATGATCTAAGATCATTTTTGCTATCATCAAACAAAATGTTTGCTGTATCTTTCATCCAGTTTTTAAACGATTCCATGAATCTAAATTAAGTTTTTTTCAAAAATAAACAATCCCAAATTTGTCACCGAATAATTAGCTAGTTTCTTAACTTTTTTTTGTGAAAATTTATAAATTTCTCAACATTAGATTTAATAAATGATTTATTTTCCTCAAACGAAACTTTTTTCATTGAGTAAGCATTGCTTTTTGTCATTCTTGATTGAATTGTAACATTGCCTTTATAAAGTTTAAGTTTAATAGATCCATTTATTTTGTTTTTTTTCAAATCAACAATTTTTTGAAGTTTAAACCTTTCTTTTGAAAACCAATATCCATTATAGATCAATTCTGCGTACCTTGACATTATTGCATCTTTTTTGTGCATTGTTTCTTTATCAAGCGTAACTGACTCAATCGCTCTATGTGCCTGGATTAACAATGTACCACCTGGAGTTTCATAAACTCCTCTAGACTTGATGCCTAAAAATCTATTTTCAACAAGATCAACTCTTCCTATTCCATTTTTTCCTGCCAATTGATTAAGTTTAAATAATAATTTTGCTGGTCCAAATTTTTTTCCATTAAGACCAATGGGGTCACCATTTTTAAAATTAATTGTTACATGAGTAGCTTTGTTAGGAGCTTTTTCTGGAGAAACAGTTCTTTGAAAAATAAATTCTGGTGCAGAATTTTTTGGATTTTCTAGCAACTTACCTTCAGTTGATGTATGAAATAAATTATCATCTACTGAAAAAGGAGATGCACCTTTTTTGTCTTTTGGGATAGGAATATTGCGTTTCTTCGCGTAACTAATTAAATCTGATCGAGATTTTAAATTCCATATTCTCCATGGTGCAATAATTTTTATTTTGGGACCAAAATAATGATAACCAAGCTCAAATCTTATTTGGTCGTTTCCTTTTCCAGTAGCCCCATGAGATACTGCATATGCTTTGAATTTTTTTGCAACCTTTATTTGATCCTTTGCTATCAGAGGTCTGGCGATTGAGGTTCCTAATAGATAAACACCTTCATAAATTGCATGACCACGGATCATTGGAAATAAATAGTCCTTTACAAAAACATCTTTTAAATCATTTATAATTATTTTTGTAACACCAAATTTTCTTGCATTGTAAATAATTTTTTTTCTATTTATTTCTTGTCCGATATCTGCGGTGTAACAAATTACTTCTGCATCATAATTTTCTTGAAGCCATTTAAGAATAATGGATGTGTCCAAACCGCCTGAGTAAGCTAATACAATTCTTTTTTTTGATTTCATTAACTAACTACAAGCTTTTTTTGCAGTGTTATATGCTTTAGTGAATCCCAATAATGAATAATGGTCGATTGTTTGAGAGCCTTTTTCATTGTATCCAGTTACCATTATTCTTGAACCTTTTTTCATAATCTTGACCATAATCTTTTCTTTTTTATTACTAGTCATCCATGCAAAACCTTGTTGCTTAATATCAAATTTAAATTTGTTATTTCCAGAGGTTGCTAATACAGTATTGTTTTTATTAAATTCATAACCAGCAGTAGTACTGATCTCATTCGCAATTTTTTCACCAGGTCTAAATGTTACAAATAATCTAGCATCTCTTTTATTTGTTTTAGGAGATTGCAGAATTGGAGAAGACTGAGCAAAACATACTTTACCGGATGCTTCCGCTAAAACCATTGTTTCCCAGTCTTTATATTTACCAATTTTTTTTAGATCTTCGCCAAAAGATTTCGATGTGAATAAAAAAGTAAAAAGTATAAATATGAATAAAATCTTTTTAATCATGGACATGGGTTTGGGAACATTTTTTGAATTTTATTAATCTCATTTAAAATTTCGCTTGTTAAACTTACATTTACACTTTCTATGTTTGTTTTCAACTGTTCGATTGTCGTTGCACCTATTATCACACTTGTCATAAATGGCTGAATTTCACAAAACTTTAATGACATTTGAGTAAAATCAATATTGAATTTTTGCGATAACTTATAATACTCTTCGATAGCTTTTTGACCATTTTCATTTTTATATCTTGTGAAATCTTTAAATAGTTTCATTCTAGATTTTTCTGGTAAATTATTATTTCTATATTTTCCTGTTAAGTATCCGAATGCTAAAGGCGAGTAGGCTAACAGACCACTTTTCTCCCTAACAGAAATTTCCGCAAGTCCAACTTCATAAGTTCTATTAAGTAAATTGTATGGATTTTGCACCGACATCATTTTTGGCAAATCTTTTAATTTTGATATCTCAAGAAATTTTGACAAACCCCATGCAGTTTCATTAGATAGACCAATGTATCTAATTTTACCTTGTTCAATAAATTTTTTTAAACTTTCAAGTATTTCCTCAAATGGTGTCCAATCTTTATCGTTTTCGTCGTGTTCATAACCATGTTTCCCAAAAAAATTTGTATTTCTCTCTGGCCAATGAAGCTGATAGAGATCTATATAGTCTGTTTTCAATCTTTTGAGACTTTCCTCTAAAGCTTCAGAAATTTTTTTTTTCCCAAAATTATAACCACCACCCCTGATATATTTATTTGAAGTATTACCACAAACTTTTGTTGCTATAACAACCTTGTCTCTTTTTTTAGTTTTTTGAAACCAGTTACCGATTATTCTCTCTGTTTCCCCATATGTTTCTTCTCTCATCGGTATGGAATAGATTTCTGCAGTGTCCCAAAAGTTTACACCATGATCTAAAGCATAATCCATTTGCTGAAATCCCTCTTCTTGAGTATTTTGTTCGCCCCAGGTCATAGTACCGAGACAAATTGTACTCACATCAAGATCCGTATTGCCTAATTTTTTATAATTCATAGTGATTTTTAAAGTATAATTTTTTATTAATCTTTTAAGGTATCTTGAATATTTAGTAAAAGACTATATATCTATATAAATTATGGCAACAGACAAAAAAGGTATTCTAGCAAGAGCAAGAGCAGCAGCACGTGAAACCACTGCGGTTACTGATGAGGGCTTAAGAGCCTACATGTTAAAAGTTTATAACTACATGGCGACTGGAATATTACTTACAGGAATTATAGCGTTGATAACATTTAAGATGTCAGTTGTTACTGATGCAAGTGGTTCTATTGTGGCTTTAACTGAAGTTGGAAATGCCATTTATTTATCAGGACTTAAGTGGATAGTTATGTTAGCTCCTTTGGGTGTCGTATTTTATATGAGTTTTGGGATCAACAAAATGAGTGCATCAAAAGCTCAGACAACTTTTTGGATTTTTGCTGCTTTAATGGGTTTATCACTATCTTCAATTTTATTAGTTTACACAGGTTTAAGTGTAACAAGAGTATTTTTTATTTGTTCAGCTACTTTTGGTGCCATGAGTATTTATGGTTATACAACAAAGAGAGATTTAACTAAGTTCGGATCATTTTTGATGATGGGACTAATAGGAATTATTATTGCATCATTAGTTAATATTTTTCTAAAATCTTCAATGATGTATTTCGTGATTTCAATTTTAGGAGTTTTAATTTTTGTCGGCCTTACTGCTTATGATACTCAAAAAATAAAAAACATGTACTCTGCTAGTGATACTGGCGAGTTAATGGGTAAAAAAGCGGTAATGGGTGCTCTGACTCTTTATTTAGATTTCATTAACCTATTTATTATGCTCTTAAGACTTTTCGGTCAAAGAAGATAATTTTATTTTAAAGTTTTTTCCAATTAGTATTTTTTAACAACAAATTAAGTTCTGAGGAATTCTTTAGTATTTTACCATTGGTATCCGTAATTAAATATTTTAAATTTTTATTTTTTGGTTTAAAGTTTTTGCAAATTTTATAAATAGCATTTTCAGCTGCATTTTTAAAAACACTAAATCCTACCTGTTTGCTTGAAATATTAAGACCGTAATCTTTCCAAGAACCTTCTGAAACCATTTTTGCATATAAATCTAATATTATTTTAAGCTCATTTTTTTCAAAAAAATGATTTTCATTAAATTTTTTTTTATCAAGATTATTAACAACCAGTCTTAAATTATTCTTCATGAGTTTTATATTTATTTATTAAACCGATTTGAAAGGCTGTAAAAATGAAAGTTATTGGAAGTAAACCCCAAACTTTAAAGTTGACCCAAAATTCCTCAGATTGCGTTCTCCAAACTAATTCATTTAAAATAGCAAGTCCAAAGAAAAAGTATATCCATCTTTTACTTAACAATTCCCAACCTTCGTTTGTCAGCGGTATTGATTTTCCCATTAATTTTTTTAACACAGGTTCATTTGTAAAATATCTTCCAAATATTAAAGCCAGACCAAATAAAATATTAATGATTGTTGGCTTGATGTAAATAAAAACTGGGTTATCAAAATAAATTGTAAGGCCACCAAAAAAAGTAATTAATATTCCACTCAACAAAGGAACTTTGGGTATTTTTTTTTCTAAAAACCAAACAATCGCTAATGCTATAATTGTCGCAATTATAAATGGTAGAATGGCTACTCTTAAATCTTTTCCACTATCGTAATAGTAGTAAAAAAAAATTACTAAAGGTCCAAAATCAGTAAGAAACTTTAAAAAAGATTTATTCACTGGAAGAATATTATCATAAATAATATTTTCACAAAAACTATAAATTTTTCTTATTGATTTTTATTTTTAAATACCCATACTAATCTTAATGGCAATTCAAAAAGCTAAATTTTCAATAGGCGATATTGTAAAACACAAACACTTTGAGTTTAGAGGTGTGATTTATGATGTAGATTTTGAGTTTAATAATTCTGAGGAATGGTATCAATCTATTCCTAAGAATGTTAGACCAAGAAAAGATCAACCATTCTATCATCTGTTAGCTGAAAATGATGAAATAACTTATGAAGCCTACGTGTCAGAGCAAAATTTATTGACCGATGACTCTGATGAGCCAATAAAACATCCATTAATTGAGGAAATTTTCTCTGGTAAAAAAGGTTCGAGCTATTTTAAGCCGTCAAATTAAGTAAATTCACTTTTTAAACACATTTAGCTCAAATCTTTGTCACAGGGCATTGTTAAATTTAATTAATTCTGATCAAGAGTGTTAAATTTTACCCTTCGTTATTATCTCCCTCTACATTCTTGATCAGATAATTATTTCGTACTAAATAACCCTAATATTTATTTTAAAAATAAAATTTTATGTTTCAATTACTAGAACCTAATAGAATTTTTTCTATAACTTCTAAAGCACCAAAATACGTTTTATTATTATTTATTTTGGTAGTCTCTATAGGTTTAACTGAGGCTCTAATTCTCTCACCAGAAGATTATAAACAAAGTCACTCTGTAAGAATAATGTATGTTCATGTTCCCGCGGCATGGATCTCACTAGGTATCTTTTCTACTATTACTATTCTTTCTATCGTTGGCTATATATTTAAAATTAAAAATTTTTTTTTAATTTCAAAGAGTTTGGCTCCGTCGGGATTTGTTTTTAATTTAATTGCTCTTGTAACAGGTTCTATTTGGGGAAAGCCCACGTGGGGAACATGGTGGGCGTGGGATGCCAGAATTACATCTATGTTAATATTGGCATTATTTTATTTGATGTATTTAATTGCTTGGAGAATTTATGAAAATAAAGAACAAGTTTTTAAGGTAACCTCAATTATTACAATTTTAGGAATAATAAATGTTCCTATAATTAAATATTCTGTAGACTGGTGGAACACACTTCATCAGCCAGCA
>CACGNF010000021.1 GCA_902574345.1 uncultured Pelagibacteraceae bacterium | reverse complement strand
GAAAAATAATCTTATTTTGTGTCTTCCCAATCAAATCTTGGAAAAGAATCAAAAATTTTAAATATGCCATCCGACCATTGATCACAGACCTTAGAATATTCAGTATCAGTGATATTTAAGCATTTTTGTGAGGCAATTTTATATTCATCTTTTTTATAGACAGCAAAATCAATAGGAGGGCCAACTGTTAAATCACTTTTTAATGTTGAGTCCATTGAAATTAGAGCACAACGTGATGCATCACCAATAGATACGCTTGGTTTTATAACTCTATCTAAAATAGGTTTGCCGTATTTTACTTCACCAATAACTAGATAAGGTTTACTATCAGCTGGTTTAATATAATTTCCTTGAGAGTACACTAAATACAATTCTAAAGGTTGACCTTTGATCTGACCACCAACTAAAAATGACGAACCTAATAAAACAGTATCTGTGTTTATTCCTCTAGGTGCTGAATGTTCAATATTTAATGATCCAATGTAGGATGCAATTTGATCAAAATCTTTACAGGTATTTAAATTCATTATTCCACTTTCGCCTTTAAGGTCTTTTTCAATAGACTTGTATACTGCCTGAGATGTACCTAAGTTTCCAGAGGTAACTATAATGACACTTCTATCACCAACATCATGAACAAACATTTTTGAGTATATATTGACATTATCTAACCCTGCATTTGTTCTAGAGTCTGAGGCAAAAACTATTCCGTCTTGAGCTTTAATGCCAACACAATAAGTCATAAATACTATTAATATTTATTAATTAATTAACATATAATTAAATTCAAGCATAGCTGATATAACTATATCGCAATTGATTGTTTATCTTAATTATTAAACAATTGTCAGATGAGCGGTAAACTCTGGAATAATTACAATGCCACTAAAGCATATGATGGTTATTTTACTAATGAGAACAAATTAAGAAAACATGCCGTTATAATTTCAAGCATATTAGAAAGATATGGAAAAGAAAAACTTCAAGAAATCGAAAAAAATTGTCAAAGTACTATCAGCGCTAGAGGAATAAATTTTAGAGTTTATGCTGCTAATAACAGAGCAGAGGAAAAGAAATGGCCGTTAGATATTATTCCAAGAATAATTCCTAAATCACAATGGAATAAGGTGACCAAAGGTTTAAAGCAAAGAGTAAAGGCTTTAAATTTATTTATTGATGACGTGTATAATCAAAAGAAAATTTTCAAAGATAATGTTATTCCTCGAGAAATTATTTTTAATTCACCTTACTATGTAAAAGAATGTGAAGGGTTTTCACCTAAATATAAATCTTGGGCAAATATATCTGGAGTAGATTTAATCAGGAATAAAAATGGAGATTATTTAGTTTTAGAGGATAATTTAAGAGTGCCATCTGGTGTTTCTTATATGCTTGAGAACAGAATGGTAATGAGAGATGTTTTTCCTGAACTATTTACGAGATATAAAGTTGCATCAATACATCAATACACCAACAAACTTTTTAATTGTATGAATGAATGTATTCCTAAAAAAACTGCTCATCCACATATGGTAGTTTTGACACCAGGAATTTATAATTCTGCTTACTTTGAACATTCTTTTTTAGCAGAGCAAATGGGAATTGCTTTGGTAGAGGGAAAAGATTTATTTGTTGAAAATGATAATGTTTATATGAAAACTGTAAAAGGTCCTTTGAAAGTTGATTGCATATACAGAAGATTAGACGATAATTTCTTAGATCCCAAAGCTTTTAATAAAGACTCTCTCATTGGTGTTCCTGGATTATTCAAATGCTGGTTAAAAAAGAATGTAGGTATAATTAATGCTATTGGTACAGGTGTTGCTGACGATAAGGTAGTTTATTCATATGTAAATAAGATGATAGTTTATTATTTAGGCGAACAACCTATTTTAAATCAAGTTGAAACATATTTGTGTCATGACGAAAGTCAAAAAAAGTATGTTTTAGAAAATTTATCTAAACTAGTAGTTAAACCTGCAAATGCTTCAGGTGGTTATGGAATTATGATAGGTCCTAAAGCCTCAACTAAAGAAAGAGAGGAAGTCGCAGAAAAAATTAAAAAGTGTCCTCGAGAATATATTGCGCAACCTCTAGAAACTTTGTCTACTGCTCCAACAATTACTGATAAAGATATAGAACCAAGGCATTTAGACTTAAGACCATTTGTTTTAAGTGGTAAAACTAATTATGTTACCACTGGCGGACTCACTAGAGTTGCACTCAGAAAAGGAAGTACTATTGTCAATAGTTCCCAGGGTGGTGGTTCAAAAGACACTTTGATTGTTGAATAGAAGTATTTTATTTAACTTTACATTTTTTACATAATCCAAAAAATTCAAGATTATATTTAATGTACTTCATGCCATCTTTATCCTTAAAATTAGCTAAATATTTTGATAGACTATCATTACTTATTTCTGTTACTTTTTCACAAATTTCACAAATTGAAAATGCAGTTGCTTTAGCTACCTGACAACTTGAATTATGACATGCGATAAAGGCATTGCGACTTTCAATTTTGTGGATTTTTCCTATTTCAACCAACTTATCTAACGCTCGATAAACTTGTAGAGGAGCTTTAATACCTTTTTTTTGAACATTATAAAGTATCGTGTAAGCTTTAAGTGGCTCAGGTGATTTGTTAATCAAATCAAAAATAATTTGCTGATTTTTTGAAAGGGTTTGCATTTTTCCCATTTTACCAATTCCTCACTAATTTTTCAATTTAATTGATTGTTTAATTTTGAATAATGAAAGTATAAATAATAATAAGGCTGCAGTTATAATTGATGGACCTGAGGATGTATTAAATTCTAAAGATGTGAACAAACCTATAATTACAGATAATAATCCTCCTATAATTGAGTAGATAACCATTTTTTGGGGACTAGTTGAGATATTTCTAGCCATTGCGGCAGGTATAATTAACATCCCTGTTATTAATAACAATCCTACCATTTTTATTGAAATCGCAATGATTGCTGCCATTAGGATTGTAAATATTGCTTTAGCTCTATCAGGGTTTAGACCTTCGGCTTCTGCTAGTTCATAATTTACCGTTGAGGCAAATAAAGATTTCCAAATGAATTTTAAAGTTATTAAAATCAATGCACCTCCTATCCAGATAATTAACAAGTCGTCTACTGACACTGCTAAAATATCTCCAAATAATAATCCCATAATATCAAATCTGATAAATGTTAAAAAACCTATAACAACAATTCCAACGGCTAGAGATGAATGAGCCAGAAGGCCCAACAAAGCATCACCTGGTAGATTGGTTTTTTTTTGTAGTTGAATTAAAATAATTGCTATCAGTGAAGAAATAATAAATACTGATAATGCAATATTAAATTCCATTGTAAAAGCTAATGTGACACCTAATAATGCGGAGTGAGCCAATGTATCACCAAAATAAGATAATCTTCTCCAAATAACAAAACAACCAAGAGGTCCCGTTACTAAAGCAACTCCAATTCCAGCTACCAAAGCTCTTATAAAAAAATCATCAAACATTTAATTTTTTTTAATTTCACCCTCATCTGTATGAATATGGTCGTGCTTATGTTCATATCTTGACAATATTTGCGAAGCTTGTTCACCGAATAAAGCTTTATACTCATTGTTTTTCGCAACATCTAATGGAGATCCTGAGCAACAGACATGGCCGTTTAAACAAACAACATGGTCTGTTGCACTCATCACAGTATGTAAATCATGAGAAATTAATAGAATGCCACAATCCAATTCATCAGAAATTTTCTTAATTAGTTCATATAAAGCAATTTCACCAGTAAAATCTACTCCTTGCACTGGTTCATCAAGCACTAATAGATCAGGTTTTTTTGATATAGCTCTAGCGAGCAGCACTCTTTGAAATTCACCACCAGATAAATCTCCTAAATTTTTATCTTTTAAATGAATTACACCGGTTAAAGACAAAGCTTCATCTATTATTTCATTATTTAGATTTTCAGTTAATACCATGAAATCACTTACCCTTAGCGGTAAAGTCCAATCAATGGAGATTTTCTGTGGAACATATCCAACTTTATTGGTGTATTTTTCAACCGAACCATCAATCTTTTTGTAAATACCTAAAGCAATTTTAGCTGTTGTGCTTTTTCCTGATCCATTTGGACCTATAAGAGTAACTATTTTACCTTTTTCAACTTGTAGTGAGACTCCTTTGACTAACCATTTGTTGTTCAACTGTAAACCAGCATCGTTTAATTTTACCAATATATTTTGATCAGTACTCATTTTATTTCTTGACTAATAAGTGTTATATTATTACATAGTGTTATATTATAACAATCTTAATAAATAAAACTATGAAAACAATAAAAAAACTACCCTTAATATTATCATTATTATCATTACTAACAATTTTTATGCCTGCTAATGCTGAAATAAAAGTAGTAGCAACAATTAAACCAATTCATTCTCTTGCAAGTTATCTAATGGATGGTGTTGGTAAACCAGATTTAATCGTAGATGGTTATGCTTCACCACATGGGTTTGCACTTAAGCCATCACATGCAAAAATGATACAAAATGCTGATATTATATTTTGGGTAGGGGAAGACATAGAAAGTTTTTTAGAGAAACCATTAAAAACAATTGCAAAAGATGCTGAAAAAATCGAATTAATGGAAATTAATGGTCTAACAAAACTTAAATTTAGAGAAAGAAATATTTTTGAAGGTCATGACGATCATGGGCTTAAGGAAGATGATCATGACGATCATGCTAAGAAAGAAGATGATCATGATGACCACGATCATGATAAAAAAGAAAAGGAACATGGTCATGATGAGCACGGACATGACGATGAGCATAAAAAAGATGGTCACGATGATCATGGTCACGGACATGAGGGACACGCACATGGTGAATTTGATCCACATATTTGGTTGGATCCAATGAATGCAAAAGTAATATTAAGTGAAATGGCAGAGCATTTAATTGAAAATGATCAAAAAAATGAGGCAAAGTATAAAGCAAATTTAAAGAGAGCACATAATGATTTAGATAAATTAACTAAGAAGGTTAAATCTGAATTAAATAAGGATTTTAAATCAATTGTTTTTCATGATGCATATCAATACTTCGAAAAAAGATTTGGTATAAATATTCTTGGAGCATTTACAGTAAATACAGATGTATTACCTGGTGCTGAACAATTAGCTGAAATTAGAGAAGTAATTGAGCATGATAAAGTAAGCTGTATATTTTCAGAGCCTCAATTCAATCCTGATATTATTAAAGCTGTAGCAAAAGATACTAATGTTGCAACAGGTGTAATCGATCCATTAGGAGCTACACTTGATCCAGGTAAGGATTTATATTTTGATTTAATTGGCAATATGTCAAAATCTTTCAAAGGATGTTAATTTAATTAATGGAAGAATCCAACAGACAGGTTCCTGTCACTGTATTAACAGGTTTTTTAGGTGCTGGAAAAACTACACTTCTTAATAGAATTCTTACAGAACAGCACGGCAAGAAGTACGCCGTTATTGTAAATGAATTTGGTGAACAAGGTATTGATAATGACCTTGTAGTGGATGCTGACGAGGAAGTTTTTGAAATGAACAATGGCTGTATATGTTGCACAGTCAGAGGTGACCTAATTAGAATACTTAGTGGGTTAATGAAGCGAGCTGATAAACTTGATGCAATTATAGTTGAAACAACTGGTTTAGCAGATCCAGCTCCTGTGGCTCAAACCTTCTTTGTAGATCAAGATGTAGCAAATAAAACAAAGCTAGATGCAATTGTTACAGTTGCAGATGCAGTTCATTTAAGCTCACAAATTGAGGATCATCACGAAGCTGAGGAACAAATTGCTTTTGGTGATGTAATATTACTAAATAAAATAGATCTTGTGAAAGATGAGAATATAGAGGTAGTGACAAAGAGAATTCGTAAAATTAATCCTTTTGCAAAAATTATTAAAACTACAAAATGTGGAGCACCACTTAAGGAAATTCTTAATCTTGATGCTTTTAGTTTAAAACGTATTTTAGAGGTAGAACCAGATTTTCTTGAGTCAGATCATGACCATGAACATGATGATGATGTTACAAGCTTATCATTCGTATCTGATACACCCCTTGATATGGAAAAATTTCAAAACTGGTTTGGAAAACTTTTACAGACAAAAGGTCAAGATATTATGAGAACTAAGGGAATACTTGATTTTAAAGATGAAAATGATCGATATGTATTTCAAGGCGTTCATATGTTGATGGATGCTTCTCCTATGGGAAAATGGCCCGAAAATAAAGAACGTAGTTCTAGACTAGTGTTTATTGGACGTAAACTAGATACAATGAATTTAAAAGAGGGATTTGAAGCCTGTAAATCAGAATGACAACTGATTTAAATCAATTTCCAGAGCTTGATAAAACTAAATTTGAACAAAGAGGAATTCAGTTAGAAATTGGAGTTCCAGTAACCTGCGCGGTTTCAATTGGTAATAATATAGCTGCTGGTTTTGGTGATGGTACTGTGAGAATTTTCAGTTCTGGAGAAAAACACAAAACTTTAAAGGCTCATAAGGGTGTTATACTTTGCATGTCAAAGGATGGTGATAATATTTTAACCGGTGGTGATGATGGTTATTTTTTAAAAATTTCACTTAATGGAGAAATAAATGAAATTACAAACTTTGGTTCACGATGGGTAGATCATGTTACAGCATATAATGGAAACCTAGTCTGTTCTTCAGGTAAGGTAGTTTATTATTGGGATAAAACTAAAAAAGAACCAAAATCTTTAAATCATGATAGTACGATTGGAGGTTTAGCATTTGATGCTAAAGGAAGACGGTTGGCTGTATCTAGATACGGGGGTGTTACAATTTGGAAAAAAGATTACAGTAATAAATGGAAATCAACAAAATTAGATTGGAAAGGTTCTCACAACAAAGTGAGTTTTAGCCCAGATGGTAAATACTTGGTAACGTCTATGCAAGAAAATGTACTTCGTTGCTGGCGTTTAAAAGATAAGCTTGATTTTGCAATGTCAGGATATGGCTCAAAAGTTAAAAGTTTTGCATTCATTAGTGATACAAGTTACTTGGCAACATCAGGAGCGATAGATGCAATATGTTGGCCCTTTGACAGTGAAGGACCAATGGGACGTAAACCTATTTGTCTTCCTTATATAGGAAATAAACAAGTTACATATATAGAACCATTTCCTGATGAAAAAGCAATTTTTGCTGGTTTGAGTGATGGTTCTGTTTTTTTATCTCAAATTGAAAATGAAAATAACACTATAATAATTAGAAGTTTCACAGGTTCTGAAGTTAGTGCAATCGCAATGACTGATGATAAATCAAGTATATTTATTGGTGACATGAATGGAAATACTTTATGGACTTCAATTTGGGATCAATAAAAAATGTTTAATAAAAAAAAACCAAATTTAGAATTAATTCAGAATTTAAAAAATTATTTTATAAAAAAATATGAAATACCAGAAAGTACAATTTTAAGCATTGCTGAATTAAATTGTCATGAACCTGATTGTCCTCCGACAGAAACAGTAGTAACTGCTAGATCAATAGATGGATCTACCCAAAACTGGAAAATCCATAAACCTATAGATGAAATAAGTGAAAATGACGTTAATGATTTAGAATAAAAATTGATCTTTAGTTATAAATAATATCTAATAAGGGGATGAGTACAGTTCCCCTTACATTAGATGAAATATTTGATTTAGCCAGAAAGACCTTACTAGCTAATGGTTGTGATGATGAAACAGCTTCTATTCTGTCTGACCTGATTAGAAATGCCGAACGGGATGGATCTTTATCTCATGGTTTGTTCAGATTACCTGCATATGTAAGTGGTTTAAAAAGCGGAAAAATTAATGGTAAAGGAAAGCCTGAAATTAAAAAAATTTCTTCATCAGTTATAAAAGTTCAAGGGAATAATTGTTTAGCGCCAGTAGTTTTAAATAAAGGGTTGCCTGAATTAGCTAAAGCTGCAAAAGAAAATGGTGTAGCGGTGCTTGCAATAAATAATTCTCATCACATGGCAGCGATGTGGCCTGAAACAGAAAAGTTAGCAGAGGAAGGTTTGGTTGCCTTTGCTTGCACATCTTACAAACCTGCTGTAGCACCTGCTGGTGCAATCAAACCATTGTTTGGAACAAATCCAATTTCATTTGCTTGGCCACGACCTGGCAAAACTCCAGTTGTTTATGATATGGCCACAGCATCAATGGCGATGGGAGAAGTCCAAGTTGCTAAAAGAGAAGGGCACAAGGTTCCACTCGGAACTGGTTTAACCAAAGATGGTAAAGAGACTACTGATCCAGGTGCAATTGCAGATGGTGGTGTATTACTCCCCTTTGGTGGTTACAAAGGTTCAGCAATAGCAATGATGGTTGAGTTAATGGCTGGTGCTTTGGTTGGTGATAATTTTAGTTTTGAAACAGCGGCTAAAGATAATAATGATGGTGGACCACCTAGCGGGGGAGAATTTATTATTGCAATTTCACCTGATAAAACTTCAGGAACAAATTGGCAAAAACACGCAGATGAATTTTTTGATAAAATGAAATCTTTTGATGGGGTTAGACTTCCAGGTGAAAGAAGACACAAAAATAGATTAGATAAAGGCCCTCGAAATATTAATGAAGACTTGGTTAATAAAATAAAATCTCTAAGCTAAAGTAATTTCAATCGGTGTATGATCTGAAGGTTTTTCACGACCTCTTGGATCTTTATTAATATTTATACCTTTAATTTGATCAATCAAAGAATTTGAAACTAAGAAGTGATCAATTCGCATCCCATTATTTTTTTGCCAAGCACCTCTCATGTAGTCCCAAAAGGTGTAACCTTCCTTAGTTTCATTAAAATGTCTATAGACATCACTAAAACCAAGGTTGATCATTTCTCTTAATTTTTTTCTTATTTCTAATCTAAACAGAGCATCATCCTCAAAACTTTTTGGATTATAAACATCTTCAGGTGCTGGAATAATATTAAAATCTCCAGCAAGAATAATATTTGAATTTTTTTTACTTAAACTCTTTAATTGTTTAATTAAATCATCCAACCATTGTTTCTTGTATTTATATTTATCCGTATCTACAGGATTTCCATTAGGTGTATAAATGTTTATTAATTGAATATTTTTCTTTTTATACTCCAGTTCTGCTGAAATTATTCTCGATTGTTTTAGTTTATCTTTGATTAAGTCAGTTTTAATATTTTTTAATTTACCTTTAGATATAATTGCAACCCCATTATAACTTTTTTGGCCAAACACGTGACTTTCATAATCCATTGCTGAAAAATCATCATAGGGAAAGTTTACATCCTCTGTTTTGATTTCCTGCATCATTAGGATATCTGGTTTATATTTTAAGAGATAACTTTTGATATTATCTATACGAGCTCTCACAGAATTTACATTCCATGAAGAAATAATCATTAAAGAGAAAAAGAAACACCACAACCACAAGATGACTTAGTTTGTGGATTTGTTATCTTAAATTGTTCACCAATTAATTCCGAAACATAATCAACTTCAGAGCCTTTTAATAAATCTGCTGAAGTTTTATCAATTAAAATATTTTCAAAGTTTAAATCATCTTTTGATTTTTCTTTA
>CACGNF010000020.1 GCA_902574345.1 uncultured Pelagibacteraceae bacterium | reverse complement strand
ATAGCCACATAATCATTGCAGTTGTTTTAGCTGTCAAAAAAACAGACTCTTTAAAATTTTTCCACTTAAGGGTTTTATAAAAATATGAAAGCACCAATGATCCAAATGCACCAACAGCTGCAGCTTCAGCGGGTGTTGCTATTCCAGCTAAAATTGTACCTAGAACTAAAATTATCAAAGAAAATAAAGGCAAGAAGGAAACAAGAACCTCTTTCATAATTACTGCTGTAGGAGGTATTTCCTCAGCCGCAGGTTTTGGTGCTATCGATGGGTTTAACCAAGCTCTAAACACTGCGTATGAAATGTAAAGTCCTGCTAACATAAGTCCTGGAAAAATTGCGGCTGCAAATAATCTTAATGGTGATAGTTGAGCAATTACAGAGTAAACGATCAACATAATACTGGGTGGAATTAAAATTCCTAAACACCCACCTGAACAAATAATGCCCGATGCAAATTTTTTATCATAACCAGCTTTAATCATAGCGGGCCATGCTAGTAGTCCCATTAAAGTAACAACCGCACCGATAATACCTGTGGCCGTTGAAAATAAGGCACAAGTAATTAGTGCAGCAACTGCCATTGATGCGGGAAGCTTATGAGATGCTAATCTTATTGCAAAAAATAATTTCGCTACAATACCTGCTCTTTCAACTAAATACCCCATAAATAAAAAGAGCGGCACAGCAGTAAGGACGTTATTATCCATAACAGTGTAGGTATTTTGAACAAAAAGTTGGAATATCCTATTATCAAAAAGATGTTCCATCTTAGTTGGATCAAAGTAAGCATAATATCCAAAACCTAGCCCCATCGCCATTAAAGTAAAGGCAATAGGAAAACCTAATAGCACGGCAAATAAAAATATGCCCATCATCATAATTGCCACTTCAGGATTTGTCAGACTAAATAACATCTTCTTTATTTCCTTCTTGTGAAGTTCTCATTAATACTTTTTCAGTTTCTTCAGCATCACGATCTGTTCCTCTTTCTGGCCAACTACCAGTTTTTATACATATGATACATCTGAACACTTCACTTATTCCCTGAAGGGTTAACAAGCTGCCAGATAAAGGTATTAAGGATTTCGCCATATAAATTTGAATTTGAGCTGGGCTGTTCCAACTTGTTTCTTTAATTTTCCAAGCTAGTGCTGCATACTCGTAACCATAAAAAGCTAATGCAATTACGCCTGGGAAAAAGAAAATAAAATATAAAACTATATCTATCCAGGCCTGTACTCTTTGAGAAAATAATCTGTAGATGACGTCTCCTCTTACATGTGCCTCTGTACACAAAGTATATGCACCAGCCATCATAAAAATCGCACCATACATTTGAAGACTAAAATCGAAATTCCATAGAGTTGGTGCATTTAAAGCATAAGCCATGAAAACTTCATAGCACGTACCACCCATTAAAATTACAATACACCAGGAAAATGCTTTACCCATTGAGACACTTAATCGGTCGGCAAATTTTATATAAGATCTCATCATAGATATAGACTCTTATTGAATTGTTTTGAATTAATCAAATAAAAAGGGGGCCGAGGCCCCCTCATTAAAATTTATAAAAAAGTTAATTATAACTTAACTTTTCCTATTGGACCAAACTCATTTTCATATGCAAGTTTGTAATTTGGCTGATTCATCAGCAAGTATTTCATTACTCTCTTCGCATACGCTTTCTGAGAATCTACGACTTTCTTAAAGAAAGGATCTTTCTTATTGAAATCACCGATTACCTTGTCCCAACCTTTTAATTGTTGAGCTAAGATTTCATCAGAAGTTTGGTAAACATTTACTTTATGCTCATTCATTAACTTAGCTAAGTCAGCTGAGTATCTTACTAAAGCTTTAAAGTAGTTATCACTATTTGCAGCATAAGCAGCATTTTTCAATATTGCTTGGTGTGCAGGTGATAAACTATTAAATGTTTTTTTGTTAACTGGTATCTCAAACATCTCTTGAGATTGGTGGAAGCTTCCTAAGTGATAGTGCTTAGAAACATCTTGCATACCAAACTGAGAGTCTGAAGTAGGGTTGTTAAACTCAGCAGCTTCAATCAAACCAGTTTTCATTGCTGGTTGAATCTCACCGCCTGGTAATTGTCTAACTACCATTCCCATTGCAGTTAAAACGTTAGTCGCTAAACCAACAGTTCTGTACTTCATACCTTTAACATCAGACACTTTAGTTACGTTCTTTTTGAACCAACCAAAAGGCTGAGCTGGCATAGGCATATGGAAAAAACCAACATAATCGAAACCAACTTTTGCAAGTGTTTCGTCATATAATTTTCTTCCTCCACCATACTCCATCCATCCCATAACTTCTTGAGATGACATTCCATATGAAGGACCAGTTCCAAATAACGATGCAGCAGGGTTTTTACCATACCAATATGCAGTCACCCAGTGACCCATATCTACTACACCGGAACTTACCGCTTGTCCGATTTCTGAAGTCTTTACAACTGCTCCAACTGGTTGAAGATCAATCTGAAGAGATCCTCCAGACATTTCTTTAACCATGTTACAATAGTCTCCAGCCATTTCGAAAAAGATGTTAGCTCCACTTGGCCATGCAGCTTGCATCTTTAAAGTTGTTGCTGCATTTGCCTTCACATATGGCATTGCAACAGCGGCTGCAGCTATAGCACCAGTCTTAGCAGCAGTTTTAAAGAACTTACGTCTTGAAGATGTTTTCACCTTCAATGATTTATTTTCTTTAGTCATTATTACTCCTATTAAAGTTAATTAACTTGATTAATTAAAACATAGAATCAGATTAGAGTCTTTCTAAAAAAAGGCGTAGATGTCGCAATAGTTGAATTAGATTCAATCCAGAGTAGAATTAATTTACTTTGTTTTTACAATTTCCGGTTTTGAAAAACTCATCAATATTATCGATTGCTAAGTTGGCCATTGCAATTCTTGTATCCTTCGTTGCACTTCCCAAGTGTGGAAGAATAAATGCTGACTTAATTTTATTATAACCAGGATTTAAGTTTGGCTCATTTTTATAAACATCTAATCCAGCTGCATATATTTTTCTTCGGTTTAATGCATCAATTAAAGCCTCATCATCGACTATATCTCCCCTAGCGACATTAGTAATTACTGCTCCTTTAGGAAAATATTCAACAGTTTCTTTGTTAATCATGTTTTCTGTTTCTTTAGTAGCAGGACAACAAATTGATAGGACATCAGAAACTGAAAAAAGACTTTTAATATTATCGTGATAAATCGCTCCGTGTTCTTTTTCATCACTTAACTTTGATCTATTGTGATAATGAATTATCATCCCTAACGACTTTGCAATCTTTGCAATTTTTTGTCCTATCCTTCCCATGCCCAGAATACCAAGTCTGGAGCCTGTCAATTGCTTACCTATCAAATAGTCTGCTGACCACTTCCACCCACCTTCTTGAGCAGATACTATTCCTTCGGAGGCTCTTCTACATGCACCTAAAATTAAAAGTATTCCAATTTCAGCTGTCGCATCAGATAAAACATCAGGAGTATTTGTAACTGCAATGCCTCTTTTTTTTGCAGCATCTAAATCAATATTTCCAAATCCAACTGCAAAATTTGAAATAATTTTTATTGTGTCTGGTAATTTAATGATTGTTTCTTTGTCCATTTTATCTGTGAGAGAAGATAAAATTCCATCACATCCTTTACTCATTTCTATTACTTTTGACTGAGAGTATAGCTCATCATTATTATTGAATATTGGATCAAAAGTTTTAGCAGCTTTATCCTCACTATCCTTGATTAGTTTTCTAGTGATTAAAATTTTTTTCATCAAAAAGATAGACTTAACTAATTTAGATCAAATATCTTCCCAGGATTCATTATATTATTTTGATCAATGCTTCGCTTAATCAATTTCATTAATGGAATGTTGTCAGCATGTTCTTTTAAAAGATATTCTTTTTTATGTAACCCAACTCCATGTTCTCCAGTGATTGTACCTTTCAATTCAAGCGCTTTATTTATTAATAAGTCGTTAAATTCTCTTATTTTTTTGTATGTCTCTTTGTCCTCAGGGTCAAATGGCAAAAGTACGTGAAAGTTTCCATCACCTAAATGACCTACCATCGGAGCTCTTAATCCAAATTTTTTTGCTTGCTCTTCTGCATAATTTACACATTCAGTTATATTTGAAATTGGTAAACACACGTCAGTCGAATAAACTCTTCCATTATTTATCAATGCTTTAACGGAATAATAAACATCCCATCGTGCTTTCCAAAGCTTATTTCTCTCTTCTAAATCTTTTGCCCATTTAAAAGAACTTCCATTATTATCTTTCGATATTTCCTCAACAATTTTAATATTTTCATTATTAGATGCCTCGGATCCATGAAACTCAAAAAATAAAGTTGGCACTGCTTCGATATCTTTCAATTTAGAGTAATTAATACTTATACCCATTTGATCTTTGTTTAGCATCTCAATTCTAGCGATAGGAATACCATATTGAATAACTTGCTGAGCAGTTTTAACCGCATTTTCTAAAGTTGGAAAATGACAAACTGCAGACATAATGCTTTCTGGTATTGGTGATAATCTCAATTGAACTTCTGTAATGATTCCTAGCGTTCCCTCTGAACCTATAAATAAATTGGTTAAATTATAACCTGCTGATGTTTTTTTAGTTCTGCTTCCAGTATTTACAATATCTCCATTAGGCAAAACAACTGTGAGTCCACTGATTACAGTTTTCATTGTTCCATATTTTACAGCCATTGTCCCTGAAGCTGATGTTGAAGCCATTCCTCCAATTGCTGCATTAGCACCAGGATCAATCGGGAAAAAAACTCCATCTTCTCTCAAATAATCATTTAATTGTTCTTTAGTTACACATGCCTGAACTCGACAATCAAAGTCCTCAACATTCACACTTAAAATTTTATTCATTTTTTCAAGACATATGGTTATGCCTTTTTCATTACCGACAACATTACCTTCTAAAGATGTTCCTGTTCCAAAAGGTACAACAGGAATTTTATGCTCATTACATAAACGGAGCACTTTAGAAACCTCTTCATTTGTTTCAGGAAAGACTACAGCTTTAGACAAAACGGGATCATAAGTATCCTCCCCTCTAGCATAATTTGCTCTTGTTGACTCAGAAGTAGAAAATCTTCCATTAAAAATTTTTTTAAATTCAGCTTGGATTTGCTCGTTCATTAAAAGAATATTAGTAAAAATTTTATCAAAAATACAGCTTATTTAGTAAGCATTTTCTTTATATTTTCTAAGGCCTGTAAAATGTTGTCTCTTGATGCTGCAAAACTAAATCTTACGTAATCATTACAAGTTTTACCAAAAGCAGTTCCTGGCACTATTGCTACTCCAGCCTCATGCATTGCTTTTTTACAAAATTCAGCTCCATTCATTCCGGTACCAATTACTTTTGGGAATGCATAAAAGGCTCCTCCAGGTAAACTACACTCCACTCCTGGTAGATCATTTAACCCCTGATGAATTAAATTTCTTCTCAAAGTAAACTTATCTAACATATCTTTGATCGAGTCATCAGGGCCGTCTAGTGCAGCAATACCAGCATATTGTGCAGCAGCGTTTACACATGATACACTATTAATTAATAATTTGTTTACATGCTCTATAAGTTCTTTAGGCCAATAACTCCAACCTAATCTCCATCCCGTCATCGAATAAGCTTTGCTCCAACCCTCTAATACAATTAACCTATCTTTTAAATTTGGATAATGGAAAAAAGAAGGCATTTCTTTGTAGTCAAAAATTTGTCTACTATAAATTTCATCACTTAAAATAGTAACATGAGGATGTTTTTCTAACTCCTTTGCAAAATAATCTATTACAGGTTTCTCAACAAAACTCCCTGTCGGATTATTTGGATTTATTAAAATTAGCAATCTGGTTTTGTCAGTTATAAGTGATAAAATTTTATCAGGGTCGAATTTTAGATCTTTATCTTCAGTTAAGTCGTAAGGTACAGCTGTTGATCCTGTATAATTAATCATCGACTCATAAATTGGAAAAGCAGGTGTAGGATGGATTATCTCTACTCCAGGTTCACCATAACACTGAATTGCATAACTCATTGTAGGTTTTCCACCTGGCATTATTAAAATTCTTTCTGGATCAATATCTGTATTGTAACGTTTTTTAATCCATCTTGTTACAGCTTGTCTGCACTCAGGTATTCCATTAGACATTACGTATCCGTGATGACCATCATCCAGAGCTTTTTTTGCCGCTTCAACAACATGTTTAGGTGTTTTAAAGTCTGGTTGTCCCAAGCCTAAGTGGATCATCGGTTTACCTTGAGCTTCTAATTTCTTTGCCTCTGCTAATACAGAAAATGCAGACTCAGTGCCTAATCTATTTAAATTTTTTGCTAATTCCATAATTTTTATATTTTACTAGGAGTTCTATAAACTAATTTTGAACTATTCAACTCTTTTAAATTCTTACATCCCATTAAAACCATATTCCTATTTATCTCATCGTGCATGTTTTTTAATAAATGCTCAACACCTTGTTGGCCCCCTGCGGCTAAAGAGAACAAAAACATTTTTCCAAAGCTACATGCTTTTGCACCAGCCGCTATTGCTTTTAATACATGCGTTCCTCTTCTAATCCCTCCATCAAGAATAATTTCTAATTTATCTCCAACGGCATCTGATATTGCTTTAACTTGATCAAAAGGTGACCTTGAGCCATCTAATTGTCTTCCGCCATGATTTGAAATCATAATTGCCGTACATCCAATGTCTATAGCTTTTTTAGCATCCTCAACTGACATAACTCCTTTCAATGCAAATGGTCCATTCCATTTTTTTGCACAATACTCAGCATCTTTCCAATTCATTGAAGGATCATATTGCTCATTAATATACTCAATTACCGACTTAGCAATGTTTGTGCCTTTATCAGTCTTTTTTTTAACATTTGATAATTCAAATTTTTTACCTGTTAAATAATTGAATACCCAACCTGGTCTCATGGCAAAACTCATTAAACTTTGAAAAGTTAATTTTGGTGGAGTTGTAAACCCTGTTCTATGATCCTTTTCTCTGTTCCCTGCAACCAATGTATCTACAGTTAAACACATTGCATCAAATCCAGATCTCCTAGACCTTTCAATTAAATCATCAGATATTGATCTATCCTTATGAACATAAAGTTGAAATAATTTTGGACCGCTTGAAATATTTGAAATTTCCTCAATTGAATTGTTTCCCATAGAGGACATACTATAGAAAGTGCCAAACTTTTCTGCTGCTCTAGCCGAAGCTTTATCTCCGTCTGGGTGATATAGCCTCTGCATAGCTGCAGGAGATAGAAAAATAGGCATATCAATTTTTCGTCCAAACAATGTAGTTGATAGATCTGGTTTTCCAACACTTGCAAGAATATTGGGTACTAAATCACATTCGCTGAATGACTCAGTATTTCTTCTTAAAGTCGACTCGTCATCTGAACCTCCATCAATATAGTGGAATATAGGCGCGGGTAATTTTTTCTTGGCTAATTTTCTAAAGTCCTCGAAGTTATAACAATTCTTTAAACTCACTGTTTTCTAAATCTTAAATTACTTCTATTTAAGTCACTTATCTTAGTACAACCCATTAGCTTCATATCTCTAACTAACTCTGATTTATATAACTCTAGAGCTCTTTCAACACCTAATTGGCCTGCTGCTGCAAGTGCATAAAGGTAAAGTCTCCCACCAGAACATGCTTTTGCTCCTAATGATAATGCTTTAAGCATGTGAGTTCCACGATGTATCCCACCTTCACATATAACATCAAGTTTATCGCCAACTGCATCAACGATCTCTGCAAGCTGATCAAATGGGGATCTCGATCCATCAAGTTGTCTTCCACCATGATTTGAAACCATTATGCCAGTGCATCCTATATCAACTGCTTTCTTAGCATCCTCTACACTCATTATACCTTTAAGTGCAAAATGACCTCCCCATTGAGAACAAAGTTTTTCAGCATCTTTCCAATTCATAGACTGATCTAACATTGTTGAAAAATAATTTCCTATCGAAGAGTTTGTGCTTGTACCCTCTTTTACAAAATCTTGAAGGTGAGGTAATTCAAATTTTCCTTTTGTTAAATAGTTTATTCCCCACATTGGTTTTGTTGCAAAACTAAATAAGCTTGATAGAGTCAATTTCGGCGGTGAAGTAAAACCAGTTCTTAAATCTCTTTCACGATTTCCTCCTGTAATGGTATCGACTGTTAGAGCCATTACATCAAATTTAGCGGCCTTAGCTCGCTCTAAACAGGAGTCATTTAAACCTCTGTCTTTGTGAAAATAAAACTGAAACATTTTGGGTGTATCAATCAACGAGGATATTTCCTCTACGCTAACAGTTGCTAATGCAGAAACACCAAACATTGTATTAAATTTTTTAGCTGCTTTTCCGACTGCTCTTTCACCATCATAATGAAAAAGTCTTTGTAATGCTGTTGGTGAAAGATAAAATGGTAAATCCAATTTTTTACCAAAAATCGTCGTAGACAAATCTACATTCTCAACACCTCTTAAAACATTTGGAACTAAATCTACATCGTCAAAAGCGCTAGTATTCCTGGCATATGTAATCTCATCATCAGCAGCGCCATCAATATAATGAAAAATAGGCGATGGAAGCTTTAGCTTAGCAAGTTTTCTAAAATCACCAAAATTGTGACAATCTTTCAATCTCATTATCATAGAATGTTTTTTTAAAAGGTTTTAAGAAAATTAAACATATAACTATTTGCCCCAGGATTTTTATCTCCCAAACTTGCATTTGATAAATGATTATATGATAAGCCTAATTGGCTATTTTGGAATAAATTTAAAGAAATCTGAACTTCGCTTTTAAATTCTAATAGGTGTCCAAGATCTTTTCCATCTCCCTTGTTATAAAGTCCAGGGGTAAAACTAGGAATAATATTCAATGCTCCTAGGGAATATTGTGTCTGCACACCAGTATACAGGTAAGCTGCACTATCAGCAGTAAACATAAATCCTGTTATGGGAGAAAGATTACCAATAAAAGTATCTCTGTTTAAATCAGTATTCTGATGTTGAAACCCAATTAAAGCTGATCTCTTTCCATTATCACTAAAGTCAAACATCCCTGAATAAATATTAAACTTTGTATTATCATTACTTACTTTAGTATCTTCAGCAAATATCGATGAAGAAATAAAAACAGATAATATTACCAAGTAACAAATTCTTAGATAATTCATAATTTTTTTTTGTTTAATATAACTTTCTTGAGTATTATTGCACCACCAAATACAAACATCAATATAGGTAATAACCAAAGAAAATAGGTATTTTTACTGAATCCTGGATCATACAGAATCCAATCTCCATATTTATTTTGAAGATAAGCATATATTTGTTTCTCATCTAAGCCTTCATTTAATTTTTTTTCTACTAAAATTTTTAAGCTATTAGCAAATTCAGAGTCAGAATCGTACACTGATTGTCCTTGACAAATTAAACATCTTAAATTTTTTGTTATTTCAATTTCCAAGTTTTTAGCTTTTAAATCTGAAGAAAAACAATAAATCAAAAAAGTCACAGAAACTAAAAATTTTAAAATATTCATTGTGTCAATTCTTTTAC
>CACGNF010000019.1 GCA_902574345.1 uncultured Pelagibacteraceae bacterium | reverse complement strand
GCTTTTAAACTCTCTTTATTTATTAAATAATGTCCGTGGTGGTAAGAATTTAAAGCTGGAAACCTCACTGAGGTTCCAATATTTGATCTTAATTTTGTATTATTATCAGGTTTATAAGCTATTGTAGCTCTTCCAGTGTAGTAATCTTCAGCAGTGGTATGATAATCTCTTCTCAAACCAAAAGTGGTGTAAATATTCTCTTTCGGTCTTAGCTGTAAGTCAAAATATTGAGAAAATATTGCTTCATCACTTTCGGCATATGCGCTACCTGTATAATAATTGTAAAGTTCAGCTTTATCAAATTCATTATCGAAGCCAAAAATTATTCTATTATCTAAGTCAAAATTATATTCTGATACTAAATTGATTGCATCTCTATATCCGTAATAATTATTTCTACTATTTCCTGTTACATTTCTTAAAACATAAGTATTATTGTATGATAAGGTATTCTTTAAATTTCCATAATTATTTACTAAACGCGCTGTATATATAGCTTGCTGATCATCTGTAGCTTCAATATCATTTTGTGATCTATTGACTGAGTCATACTCTAATAATGAGTCATTATAATAAAGATAATTTTCCAATCTAAAATTTTCATTAAAATTGTAACCATAATTGATTGTTAAACTATCACTTCTATAACCATCCTTTTCAGAGTTATCTCTCATTGCAGATTCCCCATCAGTAGCTAGGTTTGTAAAACCCACATAATAATCATAATCATTATATTTTCCATCAAAGCTTAAATCTATTTTTTTTGTCCCAAATGAACCTGAGGAGATATTGAAATCTTGATTATGACCTTCTCGACCTTTTTTTGAAAATATTTGAACTGTTCCCGCTAATGCGCCGCTTCCATATAAAGAGCTTTGTGCACCCTTTAAAACTTCAACTCTATCAATTGATCCAGAAGTTAAATTGTTGAAGTAGTAATCATTAGAGGGAGTAGACGGGTCTGAAACTTTAACACCGTCTATATAGACTGTAGAATATCTCTTTGGTTGACCTCTTAACTGAATTCCTGAAACAGTTCCATAACCGCCTTGTTGAAAATAATTTAGACCATTAAGATTATTGTCTAAGACATCACCAATGAAAAGTTCACTTGAATTTGAAATAGTATTTCTATCAACAACCTCAACATCGCTGCCTACGATACCTTTTGATTGTAGTGTCTTACCTGGTGATATTACTATAACAGGAATATCTTTTGCTAATAAATTAGTAAAATTTAGTAACATTGCAATAAGTAAGAAATAATTAAGCTTTTTCATAATCGACCTATCAGTTCACTGGAGATAATGTTTCTCCAACATTTGTTAATAATATGCCGATGCTAATCATTATTAGTAGAACTAGACTTTTCCTGGCCATTGTTCACAAAGGACTCTACTGGGTGGCGCTCCGACTTTACGGTTGCAGGTACAGCCAATGAATTACACACTGATTTCCCACCATGCATTTCAGTATAGGCAAAATTACAAAATATTTTGATTATGTCAATGGTTATCTTATTATTTTTTCTGGAGATTTATTTGTAATAAAAAAGTTTTTTTTATTCATATTGATAATCTTTCTAATTTGTTGTTTGGATAATACAAAAAAATTTTTTTTATTAAGATTGTTTTTGAGTTCTTTTTCAGACTGAACTCCGATTAAGGAACTAGTTATAAAATCAAAACTATTAGGAAATCTTGTTGCGATATTTTCAATTTTTAAACGATTATTAAATTTTTTTTTAATGCTTCTAGCGCCATTTACCCACAAATCAAATTGATCTTTATTCCAACGATTTCTGTGATCATTTTTATCTTGAAATTTTGATAACCCTAAACTCCAATTATTTAAAAACTTTTCAGTAAATACCCCAAAACAATAAATAGTTCTGGCAATAGATCCTATGTTTTCTTTTTTAATATAATTAATAGTTTTATTATCAAGAATTCTTAAATCAAGTAAATTAAAATTAAACTGAATTATCTCAAATTTTAAATTTTTATTAAACTTTAATAAATCATTCGGTGAGCTCAAAGAGGCCCCTATATGTCTGATTAAACCTTCTTCTTTTAATTTATTAAGGGTTTCATATCCATCAATTAGACCTTTGTCTTTTGGATTTGGACAATATAATTTCACAAAATCGATGTAATCTGTTTTTAATTCAGTTAAAATTTTATGTATTTGATTAGTAATAAACTTTTTAGAAAAATTTTTTTTTTGTTTGTAAGAATTTAAACCAACCTTAGAGCTAAAAAAAATCTTATCCCTTTTTTTTTTAAAATAAGATCCAAGTAAACTTTGACTAAACCCATAAGTAGGTGATGTGTCGTAAAAATTTATTCCAAAACTATGGGCTTTAGAAATTATATTTAAAGAATCTTTTTTTGTGAATTTACCATATGATGTTTTTCCTACAGTTCCGCCCCCAATACTCCATGTTCCAAGGCTTAAAGTTGAAACTTTAATATTTGTTTTTCCAATTTTTTTAAATTTCATTTTCAAACAATGAATGAATTTCCAATGATATTTGAACCTTCTTTATTTTTTATGAGAGTTTTTTTATTTTCAGAATTAATCTCTATTATTTTACATGTGTACTTGCCACTTCTGTGACCATACCATATTACTTCACGCATCCATTCATCCCAATTTTTAAAAGAAAAATCACTTTTAATAATTTTTAAAGACGCATCTTTCTCTTTTATTTCAAAATTAGCATTTTGCTTCATGAGTTCAAAGGTCTCTAAAATGTTATATTTTGTTATTATATTCTCATCTTTATTTTCAAATGGTAATCTCATCATTTTTTTATTTACCAAAATACAATCATTTAAAATTTTTTTGATTTTATCGTCCTCTATGTTTGTATTAATATATGTTTTGCATTCATCGTAGAATTTATTGAACTCTTTTTTTCTTAAAAGATTAATATATTCATATTCACCAGGTGGCCAATAAATCCCTAGCCAGTCTTTTTTTAATCTAAATTCAGCTCCACCATCTAATATTGCAGCGGCATGATCATGAATTGAAGATATAATTGAGCTTAAAACAGGAAATTTTTTATTATTTTTTAGGCAAATTAACTCCTCAAAGATTTGTCTAATACTTTTATTAGTTAGTTTATGCATGAAAAGTATCGGGATTTGCAATAACTTATTAAAATAAAAAAACTCACTTATTGATGCATAAACTCTAGTCTTGATCCAATTTTCTTTTGACAAATTTTTAGTCGAAATAACCAATTCTTGTTCTTCTAGAATACCATCTTCAGGTGTTTCATCTAAAGAACCATGTGGATTCACAATTGGTATTTTAATCGTTTCAATTTTATGTTTTGTGACATAATCTTTATTTGCCATTTCAGCATTAGGAAGAATAGAAAGATTGTTAAATTGAATTCTGTTATGTTGACCTGCTTGGATTACATCAGAAACCCCATTTGCAAAACTTTCGTATGTATCGCCGGGCAAGGCAAGTATAAATTCTGTATAAGTAGTTATCCCATCTTTTGTAAAACGTTTTTGCAATTCTTGGTAGTCAGCTATAGAAATGTTATCTCTTTTAATTTCTTTCAATGTATGTAAATCAACAGATTGCATTGCTAGTGTTACACCTTTACTTAATCCATTTTCCGCTAAAAGTTTTTGCACTTTGTAAGCCCTTTCCCTCGCATTCTTAGTATTTTGAACAGAAAGCACATGAGGATAGCCATACTTTTTTTTATTCTCCACTGCTTTAAGTGCTATATCGTAATCTCTTGGTAGCATTCCAAAATTTGCATCACAACAAAAAATAAATTCTATTTTTTTTTTTGAAAACCAGTCCATTTCATCAAAAACTCTATCAAGTTCCATCCTTGAAACTTTGCTATTAGTTGCTGATCCCCAGTCGCAATAAGCACAAGAAAAAGGACAACCACGATTTGTCTCCCAACTTGCCAACCATCTTTCTTGAGGATTTTGTTTTATTAGATCATCAAACACACCACAAAGATATGGTGAAGGAGCTTTTTCAAATGTTTTTAATCTTGGTATGTTTGGATTATTAAAATATTTATCTCCCTTCAAAAAGCTAATATTTGGAATATCTTCATAAATTTTGTTAGGAAAATTTTCTAATAACATGAATGATGTACGTTCACCTTCTTGATGGACACATACATCTATAAATCTGTGTTTTTTTAAAAATAATTCTGCTCTGCCATCTGTATTATCCGGCACTGATGGACCACCAAAAATTATGAATTTATTTGGATCTTTTTTTTTTAATTCCTCAGCTATTTTTAAAGAAATTTTTTCATTCCAAACATAAGAGCTGAATAAAGCTATATGACAGTTTTCTAATTTTTTTACACAATCGTTTAAGGGTTCACGTTTATAAATAGTAGGTAAAAATTCGTATGAATTATACTTATTTGAATTATGCATAAAATATGCATGTAAAATTCCTATTGAATAAGGTAGATAATACTGACCAGCGAAACCATTATTTATCTGTGCTGTTCCAACTTTAATTTTTTTCATAATTTTATTTTAAGCTTTTTAAATTTTAATATATATAAAAAATAGGCACTTATCATATATGACGAAATAATCAGACCTCTTTTGCAGTATGATAAAAATGAACTTAAATCAATAATTATACATTTTTTTATTTCATCACTTTGTTTAAATCTTTTTGGGATTTCATTAATATCTATATTAACATAATACAATAAAGGTATTCTCGTATTTCTTAATGGGTTAACACAAATTTTACCTATTTTTTTAAATTTGTTAAGATTTACTATCTTAATGCCTGTTTCTTCAAATAACTCTCTAGCTGCAGCTTTCTTAGAATTTTCAAATTTTTTTATACCGCCCCCAGGAAATTCAAGAGTAAATTTTTTAATCGCAGGCCTGTATTGTCTAACCAAGATAACTTTATTATGAAATACTGGAATAATAGTTACTTGTTTTAGATTTTCATCAACTGTATAAAAATTTCTATTATTTATTACAGATATCCATTTATTTTTATAAACTTTTTTGACATTCATAAAATATAATTAATCTTAATCAAATAAATTATAAATAGGCTTTTCTATACCATTTTATAGTTTTAATAAGACCTGATTGTATAGTGGTTTTAAATTTAAAAGTGCTTAATCTTAAAAACTTCTTATTACTAATTTTTCTAAATGGGATCATACTAGGCATTAATTCATTATATTTTACATCACATTTATTTTTTTTATAGAATTTTATAAAAAAGTTAATTATTTTATTTAAGGAAATCGATTTACCAGAAGAAATGTTTATGATGCTAAAATCATTAATTTTTTTTGTAATTAAAATTAAACCATCCACAAAATCTTCAATATAAAGAAAATCTTTATGATCTTTTCCATTCCCCCAAACTTCAATTATTTTGTCTTTTTCAAATTTTCTTATTAAGGAGGGAATTACTTTTGACTTATATTTATCGAATTTATCATAAGGTCCATATAAGTTTGAGGGTCTTACTATAATAATTGTCATATGTGATTTATACATTTCACATAATTTTTCAGAAAAAATTTTCATCCATCCAACATTGAAATATTTATGAAAAAGATCATAGTTTATATCATTTTCTGTCATATTTTTTTTACTTACTGGATAAACTACATTGCTGCTAATAAAAATAAATTTTTTAACTCCATTTTTTGAAGCTGCTTTAAGAATATTCATATTCATTATTATATTGTCATCAACATGTGTCATTGGATTTTCTTCTATTATTCTGGCCCCAGATGAAACAGCTGCACACATATACAGAGTATCTATTTTTTTTGTTATTTTATCACAAAAATTATATTTTCTTAAATCCCCCCTAAGATAAGTAACATATCTAATTTTTTTAATTTTTTTTTTAAAGTAAGTTGTGAGTAATTTATTTTTTTTTTTATTTAATTTATTAATTAGATTAATACCAATAAAACCAGAACCTCCCACAACAAGAATTTTTTTTTTATTAATAATTTTTCTTTTTTTAATCATTTTTTATAAATTATTGTGCTTCCAGTATTTTCAAATCTAAAATTTACTATTTTATATTTTTTTAATTTTTTTATTATGATATTTTTTTTATTTGGCGGACAGATTACAAGAACAAATCCCCCACCCCCAGAACCTAATAATTTTGTTCCATAAGCGCCATTCGCAGATGATATTTTACAAATTTTATTGATAATAGGGCTAGTCACTTTGTCTGATAATTTTTTTTTCTCTTCCCACTGTTTGTTTAATAGCATTCCTATTTTTTTTAGATTAATTTTTTTTTTATTAAATTCTAAAAATGCATCATTTGTGATTTGCATTATTTTATGTAAGCTTCTATCAAGTTTATTTTTTTTAATATTAGAAATTTTCTCTTTTTCAATCTTGTCACTTTTTCGTTGTAATCCAGTATAAACAAGAAACGAGGATCTATTTAATTCATCAACTTTTTCTTTATTCAAAAAATCTTCAACAGTAAAATCTAAATCTTTTTTAAAACTAATTTTGTTAAAACCTCCAAATGCTGTAGCAATTTGATCTTGGGAACCCACATTTTCTTTTAATTTCACTTGTTCAATATAAATTGCTAGTTGAGATATTTGTTTCTTACTTAAGTATTGTCCTTTGAAGGTTGAAAGAGCGTGAATAGCTGAAACAGTTGAGCTAGAACTTGCACCTAATCCAGATAAAGCTGGAAGGTCTGCTGTATAAATAATTTCTATATTTTGTTGATCCAATTTTAGATATTTTATTATTTCTCTGTAAGGACCATGTTTAATTTGATTAACTTTTTTTACTTCTTCTGTTTTATGGTATCTCAGTCTAAAATTAAAATCCCACATAAATGGTAACTTTCTAACATTTATGTAGCAATATTTATTTATCGAACCGCTAATTATTAATCCATTATTTGAGTTATACCAATCAGGGAAGTCAGTTCCACCACCAAATAGAGATACTCTTAAAGGGGTTCTGCAGATAATCATATTTATTTATCTCTTTTAGAAAGAATAGGTTTTTTTATTGGCCAAACAATTTTTAGTCTTGGATCATCCCATTTAACTGTAAATTGAATTTTTCTGTTATAGTATGTTGATTGTTTATAGTGAAAAATAGCTTTTTTTGATTTAACCAAATGAGCATTACCAAATTTTGGTGGTATTAATATTTGCTGATATTTTTTATCTGAAAGATTGAATTTAATTGTTTTTAAAAACTGTTTTGAATTTTTGCAATAGTTTACAACATAAAGATCAAATTCACCATGCACACAAGAAACCAATTTCCATGTTTTGGTGTCACCATGAAAACCACGCAAAACATTTTTTTTTGATATAGAGAAATCATCTTGAATGAATTTTATTTTTTTAAATTTCAAAAATTGTTTTAGATTAAAGCTTTCTATATACTCTCCTCTAAAGTCTGAAAATTTTTCGATATCAATTTTGTAAACGCCTTTTAATTTTGTTTCCATTATTTTCATTTATCTATTAGGATAGTTTTTATTGGTTGATATTATTTCTCTCCAATAATTTAATAAATCAACTAAAGTTTTCTCAAATCCAATTTTAGGTTTCCATTTATAATGTTTGAAAAATTTTTTGGTATTTGGTATTTGTAGATCTGCATCTATAGGACGAATTCTATTCCCATCAATTTTTATTTTTATATTTTTTACATTTGATTGCGATATCAAGAATTTTACAATATCTGAAATCTTACAAGAAAATTTTCCACCAATATTATATGCTTCCCCAAATTTATAAGGTTTAGATAAAATTCTGAAATATGCATCAACAGCATCCCTTACGTCAGCTATTGTTCTGAGCGAATTCAAATTACCAACATAAATAAATTTTTTTTGTAATTTATTTTCAACTAAAGCCACTTGTTTTGCAAAGCTTGACTCAGCAAAAAAATCACCTCTTCTAGGTCCTGTATGAGTAAACATCCGAGTTGTAATAATTTTTAAATTGTAAGCTTCGTAATAAAATTTAGCAATCAAATCTGTACCAATTTTCGAGATAGCATAAGGAGAAGCTGGATGAAAATGATTATCTTCACCTATAGGCAAATCTTTTTTTTTTACTCTACCAAAAATTTCAGAGGAGGAGCATATATGAATTATTGGATTTATTTTAGATTTTAAAACTGAATCTAGAAGTCTGTCCGTTCCTAATATATTAGTATTGTAAGTTATTTCTCTCTCGTCAAAACTTGATTTAGGAAAACTTTGTGCAGCAAGATGAGAAATCATGTCAGGTTTTTCCTCGGAAATAACTTTAAAGATGCTGGAATAATCATTTAAATCAAAATACCTTAATTTGATTTTTCCTTGATTAATATATTTTGATAAGTGTATTATATTATTAAGCGGACTTCTCCATCTACATGCGCCAATAATTTTCCAATTTGTTTTTTTTAAAATATAATCTGCTAGGTGAGAGCCAACCATACCAGAGATACCAGTTATTAAAATTTTTTTCATATTTTAACTACAATAGTTCATTGTATAATTTTTCGTAATAATAATAAAATTTTAAATTAGATTTTTTAGCACATAACTCATCTGAAAATTTATCACCTATCATTAAGCTATTTTTTTTATCAATTAACCAATTAGATAAAATATTATTTATCATCCCATTGTTAGGTTTTCTACAATTACAGAATTTTCTATATTTCTTTATAGTTGCTTGCGGGTGATGGGGACAAAACTCAACGTGATCAATTTTGATATTATTCTCATTAAATTTGTTTTTTATATATTGTTGCAACTTAAGAAAGTATATTTCAGAATATTTCCCTTTTGCTATGCCAGCCTGATTTGTGATGATGAAAATATAATAATATTTTTTATGGAACTTTTTGATTAATTTTAAAATTCCTCTTTTAAATTTAAAGTTAGAAATTTTATAATTGTAATCATTTTTATTTGAATTTATTACACCATCACGATCTAAAAATATTGCTGGTCTTTTAAATTTTTTATTCCATAAATTTTGTCCAAATTTATAATTCGATTTTGATCCGATATCTAAAAAAAAACAATTTTCTAGGTAACCTAAGATCTTTTTTTGGATTATTTTTTTTTTAAGTACATCATTTTCAAAAGATGTAGGTCGATCTTTAAAATAAT
Source organism: uncultured Pelagibacteraceae bacterium (assembly GCA_902574345.1). Lineage (GTDB taxonomy): Bacteria > Pseudomonadota > Alphaproteobacteria > Pelagibacterales > Pelagibacteraceae > Pelagibacter. Next base: position 1,534 of record CACGNF010000019.1, on the reverse strand, counting down.
TAAATATTTTTTTTGATAATAGCATTACCCCTGAGCTTACTAATCTCATATTAGATGATTTTATATTAACTATTTTATTCTTAATAGATAAAGAATTTAATTTTTCTGAATAAATATTCTTATTTTGCTTAACTAAAATCATACAACCAAATTTATCTTTAAGATTTATTCTAAGAAGATTATCCAAATTTGCCTCAAAGAAAGTATCACCGTTTACTAAAATAAATTCATTTGAGACTTTATTTTTTATCAAATTAAGTGCTTTGGCAGTACCATCTGGCTTTGGTTGCTTTATACAAATTATCTCAACTAAATTAATTTTTTTTTTATGAAATTTCTTAAAAACTTTATTTGATTGAAAAGATGTTATTATATAAACTTTCTTAATGTTAAATTTGCAATAATAATTTAATAAAAATCTTAAGAATGGAATTTTACTAAAATTTAACATGGTTTTCTGATTTTTTTTTGTTAAATTTCCTAATCTTAATCCTTTTCCACCAGCTAAAATAACTAAATCTTTCATCTGTAATTTTTTAAAATCTTTAAGTTGAATTAATCTTTATTAAACATATCTCCATTTTCAATTATCAGATATGAGTGTTTATTTTTATCCTTTATTATTGTCTTAAAAGTCTGAAATATTTTATTTTTATCCTCAAGTTTAATTACTTTAACTTCACTTAAAACATTTTTAAAAATTCTGGAATAATCTTGAGTATGTTGAGGTCCACCATCTAATGGTTTTTTTGCCCCAACAGCAGTTCTGATAATTACTTGTGGTCTCATTTCATTTCTAGACATGTACCTTATTTTGTCTAAATGATTAACTAATTGGTTAAATGCCAAAATTAAAAAATCAAACCTTGGAAAACAAGAAACAGGAATAAATCCCTCAAGAGCCAAACCTATGGAAAGACCCATTTGCACATCTTCAAAAACCGGTAGCTCAATTTTTTTTTTGGAGGGAACACCAACTAAAGTATTATACATAGAGTTTCCTGGAAAACTTACAGATTGTCCTAAAAAAATAGTTTTTGGATTTTTTGAAAGATAATTCATGGATCTAATTAGTTCTTTTTTATAAGTCATTAAAATAAAACCCATTTTCCAGTTCCGTGATGCGGATATTTTCTTTTATATTTATAAGAAATAATATTTTTTTCTTTTTTGGATTTTTTTATCCAAACTTTATTTGTTGGCGTATTAGTGCTCATATTATTATCTTCGACTACAAACTTAATTGGCAATTTATGATTTTTTGCATATTTGTATGTCTCGTGAAATGTACCAGTTTCATAGGTCATATCTCCAATAAAAACCCAAACCTTATTTTTGCTTTTTTTTCTTTTTAGACCCATGCTCACTCCTAGGGCTATTGGCAGTATGCCTCCTACTATTGCCGAACTATAAAATTTCTTTTTTAAACTATTTATACTCATGCTTTTTCCTTTAATGATTTGATTTTTTAGCCATGATGCATTGATACCATGAAGTAGGGCATGATAGTGGTTTCTCCAAGTTGAAAAAACCC
>CACGNF010000018.1 GCA_902574345.1 uncultured Pelagibacteraceae bacterium | reverse complement strand
ATCGAGTTTTTTTGGGAAGACTATTAATGAAATAAAAAATTATAGTAAAAAACTTATCATTCTGGATAAGATTAAAACCAAAGATACTATTTCCAATAGATTGAGCGTAATTTCAAAAACTATTCAAAATTTAAGTAAAATTTTTGAGAAAAAAAAACCAACATTCTTATTTTTAATAGGTGATAGAGCGGAAGTTTTAGGTGCAGCTATTGCAGCTATGCATTTTAATATTCCTATAATTCATTTATATGGTGGTGATTTAACTCAAGGTGGAACAGACGAATCCACGCGTCATGCAATATCAAAAATTGCTAATTTACATTTAACTTCAAATTTTCGAAGCCTAAAAAATATTCAACAAATGGGAGAAGAATCTTGGAGAATACATAACGTTGGATTGTCATCGCTAGATTTATTTAGAAATGGTTTTTTTAAACCGAAAAGTTATATTGAAAAAAAATTTAATATAGATCTTACGAAACCATTAATATTACTTATTCAGCACTCAGTTACTTGGCAAGTAAAGGAATCTAAAAAACAAATTTTTGAAACATTAAAAGCTTTAAATATTTTAAAATTTCAAACAATAGCTTTATATCCTTGTTCTGATCCAGGATATAAAGCGATAATAAATGAATATAGTAAATTCAAAAAATAAAAAATTTTTTAAAGTTTATAAAAATTTAGAAATAACTGAATTTTATAGTCTATTAAAATATTCCAGTTTATTACTAGGTAATTCAAGTTGCGGAATCCTTGAGTGTGGTTTTTTTAAAAAATATGTAATTAATTTAGGAATTAGACAGGAGGGAAGAATTTGTAAAAAAAATGTTTTTCATTTACCTCATCAGTCTGATAAAATTGCAAGAAAAATTACCGAGATACTTAAAAAACCAGAGATTAAAAAAAAAGTTAATCTTTATGGAAGTGGAAATTCTTCAAAAAAGATTATCAAATTTATTTTGAGAAATCATAATCAAAAAAAACTAATAAAAAAGAAATTTAAGATATGAAAATTTTATTAACAGGAATTGATGGTTATTGTGGATGGCCTTTGGCACTAGCAATTTCGAAAAAATTTAACAAGAGTAAAATAATTGGTGTTGATAATTTGTCTAGAAGAAAATGGGTAAATGAGTCAATGTCTAATAGTGCTATTTTGATAAAGTCAATACAAAATAGAATTAAAACTGCTAAAAAATTTGGTTTTAAAAATATTAAATTTATTGGAGGAGATATTACAAATGCTAAATTTGTAGAAAATTTATTTAAAAAATACAAATTCGATATCGTAATACATTGTGCATCTCAGCCATCCGCTCCTTTTGCAAATTCTAGTTTACATAGCGCAACTTTTACTCTTAAAAACAATAATATCTCTCTATTAAATATTTTATGGTCAATGAAAAAATTTGGAAAAAAAAATATAAGATTAATTAATACATCTACCACAGGGGTTTATGGGCAACCCAATTTTAAGATTCCAGAGGGTTTTGTTGAAATAATTAAAAATGGAAAAGATACTGTGCCTTTTACCAATTTGGGTGGATCTTGGTATCATATTACTAAATCTAATGATCTTAATAATTTGCATTTAGCAAATAGAATTTGGGGAACACGAATAATTGATATGAGAACTGCAATTGTATATGGAATATCGACAAATGAAACAGTTTTACACCCTGATTTAAATACAAGATTTGATTTTGATTTTAATTTTGGAGTTGTAATAAATAGATTCTGTGCAATGAGCGTGATTGACCATGATTTAACTGTTTATGGTGAGGGACTCCAGAAAAGACCATTTATATCGTTAATTGATTTTGTTAAATCAATAACAAATTTGATTAAATATAAGCAAAAAAAATCTTTTGAAGTTTTTAACCAAACAACTGAACTTTTAAGCATTAAAGATTTAGCAGAAACCATAGGAAAAAATGCTAGAAAATTTGGAGCAAAATCTCAGGTTAAATTTATCAGGAATCCAAGGGTTGAAAAAGAAAGACACAATATGAAAATGGAAAATAAAAAATTTTTGAAAATTTTAGATTCAAAACCCACTTCCTTTAAAGAGGAGTCTGTGTCGATTATAAAAATTTTGATTAAGAATAAAAATAGAATATTAAAATATAAAGAGTCACTAATTTAAATGATTAAAGTAGCAATACCAATAACTGGAATAAATGAGTTTAAATCTTTAAAAAAAGTAGTTTTAAGTGGAAAATTTGTTAGTGGTGAAAACGTTGAAATTTTTGAAAAAGATTATGCTAAATTTATTGGCACAAAATACGCTGTAGCAGTAAATAGTGGAACTGCCGCATTACACGCATCTCTTGCATCATTGGGATTAAAAAAAGGAGATGAGGTGATAGTACCAGCAATATCTTTTGTAAGTAGCGCTACAGCAATCCTTCACCAAGGATGTATTCCTGTATTTTGTGATGTGAATTTAGAAAATTATTGTATGTGTCCAACTAGTTTAGAAAAAAATATTACAAAAAGAACCAAAGCAATTATTCCGGTTCATTTTGCTGGTTCCTCATGTGAAATGAAAAAGATAATTAAAATTGCAAAAAAATATAAGATTAAGATTATAGAAGATTGTGCCCAGGCTCATGGAACTAAATATTTTGGAAAAAATGTTGGAACTTTTGGTGAAGTGTCATGTTTTTCTTTTTATGCCACTAAACATATGACCACGGGTGAGGGAGGTATATTATGTACTGATAACAAAAATATCCGAGATTTTTGTAGATCATTTAGGAATCATGGAATGAAAGATAGAGATACACATTTTCAACTTGGTTACAATTTTAGAATGAGTGAATTAAACGCAGCGATCGGTAGAGTACAATTAAAGAAACTAAATCAAATTAATCAAAAAAGGGTTAAAAACTCTTTATACCTTCTTGAAAATCTTAAAAACCAAAAAAATAAGATCAAATGGTTTCAAATTCAAGAACCAATAAAAGAAATTTATCATACTTATTTTTGGTGCCCTATAAGAATAATATCAAAAAAAATTTCAATTGATGAAGTAAAGAATAAACTTAAGAAGAGAGGTATTGAAATACGTTCTCGATATAAATTTCCATTATATCGACAAAAAGTTTTTCAAAATTTTTATTTTAAGAAAAATCAAAATTATAGAAAATTGAGATTATTAAACGCCGAAAAACTTTCAGGAAAAATTTTTGGATTACCAAATCATTATAAATTAAAAAAAAAAGATTTAGATTATATCATTAAAACTATGGGAAATTTATTTGAAAAATAAAGTAAAAATAATTGCTGAGGCTGGTCTTAATCACAATGGTGACTTTAAAAAATTAATTAAGCTTATTGATATTGCAAAAAGTGTTGATGCTGATTATGTTAAGTTTCAACTCTTTACTACAGAGAATTTTATAAATCAAAAATTCAACCATAAAAAAATCAATTATAAGAAATTGTATCAAAGATTCAAATCTTTAGAATTTTCTTTAGAAAAATGGAAAAAAGCTATTAAACATGCAGACAGCATAGGCATAAAAATTTTCTTTTCTGTTTTTGATAAAGAAAGTTGCGATATTTTGAAAAAGTTAAAAATAAGTTTGATCAAAATACCCTCTGGTGAAATCAATAACTATGATTTACTCAAAAAGATTAATAAAAGCGGTAAAAAAGTTATTTTATCTACTGGAATGAGCAATTTATTTGAAATTCAAAAAGCTTTGAAACATTTAAATAAATGTAAAGTGATATTAATGCATTGTGTTTCCGAATATCCAACATTAAAACCAAACTTAAACAATATTAAGTTGCTTCAAAAAAAATTTAAGTTAGAAGTTGGGTATTCTGATCATACGCCAGATGTAATTACTCCAGCACTATCTGTTATCGCTGGGGCATCTTATGTTGAAAAACATTTTACATATAACAAAAAACAAAAATTAGGTGATCACAAGTTTTCTCTAAATCCAGGTGAATTAAGAATAATGATGAAAAATGTGAGGTTAGCAGAAGCAAGTAAAGGTGAGGAAAGAAAAACTATATCTCCAAAAGAAAAAAAACTTCAGTTTTTTGCAAGAAAGGGTCTTTATCTTATAAAAGATAAACTAAAAGGAGAAAAAATAAAACACTCTGATTTAATTGCACTAAGACCACAAGGATATTTAAGTGTAGATAAAATGAATATTATCAAAAACAAAAAATTAAAAATAGATCTCAGGAACTTAGCACCCTTAAAACTTAACTATTTTAGACGATAATAAATTATGAGCGAAAAATTGAGAAATGTTACAGTTTATGAGAGCGATAAAATTAAAGATGTTTTAGTAAAAATAGATAAAAATGGCTTTAATGGAGTTTTCGTAATAAATAAAAGAAATAAGTTGGTAGGTGTTATAACCGACTCAGATGTAAGAAAAAATTTATTAAAAAATAAACTTAATGTAAATAGTAAAGCCGTATCGATTACTCAAAAAAAGTTCATAAAAATTCCAGCATCAAAAGTTGAGGATAGCAAAAAGATTCTACTCAAATCTAATAAAATGCTATTACCTATTGTTGAAAAAAATAAACTTATAGATTTTATTCATACAAGTGATCTGTTTGAAAAAAAAAGGTCTGTAAGAAAAATTTTAGTTATAGGGGGATTGGGATACATAGGGTCAATACTTGTACAAGATCTTTTAAAATTAAATTATCATGTAAACATTTTAGACATAAATTATTATGGTTGTCATCTAGATAAAAAAATTTTGCTTGACCCTAGATTAAAGGTTTTTTATGGAGATTGTGATAATAAGAAAATTCTGGATAAGGCAATCAATGATTGTTCTGATGTAATTCATTTAGGTGAAATAGTGGGAGATCCAGCAGTTAATATAGATCAGAATTTTTCAATTAAAAATAATTTTGAAAATACAGTTTTTGTTATGTCAGAATGTATTAAAAAGAAAATAAATAAATTCATCTTTGCATCAAGTTGTAGTGTTTATGGAAACGTAAAAAATGAGTGTAATGAAAAATCGAAATTAAATCCAGTTTCATTATATGCAAAATGTAAAAGAGAATGTGAAAAATCGATTTTAGCTTTTAAGTCTAAAGAATGTTGTCCTGTAATTTTAAGATTGTCAACAGTTTATGGAGACTCTCCAAGAAAAAGATTTGATTTAGTCGCAAATAGATTTGTTATTATGGCTATTAAAAAAATTAAAATTAGCTTATTCGGAGCAAGTTCATGGAGACCATTTATTTCAGTAAATGATGTTTCGAGAGTACTTATAAAAGTGCTTCAAGCAGAAAATCATATTGTTAGAAATCAAATTTTTAATGTTGGTGGGAATAAAGAAAATTATAGAATAATAGACATAATCAATACAATTAAAAAATATATTTCGATTAATTTTGAATTTTCAACTAAAAATGAGGATAAAAGAAATTATAAAGTATCTTTTAAAAAAATTAAAAAAGTTCTTAAATTTACTCCAAAAGATAATTTAAAAAAAACAATTTCTAAGTTGATAAAGAGGTATAAAAAAGAAGGAATTAACGAAAATAACATAAATTATTACAACGATAAGAAAATTTATAGAATATTAGGAAAGAATATTTAAATAATGAGACAAAAATTGGTAAAATCTTTTTGGAGGGGGAAAAGAGTATTTATAACTGGTCACACTGGTTTTAAAGGAAGTTGGTTAGTTCTTACCTTAAAAAATCTTGGCGCAAAGATAACAGGGTTTGCAATTGATCCTATCACAAAGCCAAATTTTTTTGATGATTTAAATTTATCAAAATTTTTAGTTAAAGATCATCGTGAAAATATCCAAAATTTTTCCGCACTTAATAACGCAATCAAAAAGTCAAAACCTCAGATACTCTTTCATTTAGCTGCTCAATCAAGCGTACTAGTAAGTTATAAAAATCCAGATGATACTTTAAAGACTAATGTTATAGGGACTTTCAATCTTTTAAAAGCGATTAAGTTAAATAGATCAATTAAGTCAGCAATAATTGTGACAACAGATAAAGTTTATCTAAATGAGGATAAAAAAATTAATTTTAAAGAAAACTCAAAATTAGGTGGATATGATATTTATAGTTCTAGTAAAGCTTGCTGTGAAATTATCACGGAAAGCTTCAAAAATTCATTTATTAATAATAATAATTGTAGAGTAGCAACTGTTAGATCTGGTAATTGTATAGGTGGTGGTGATTGGACTGAGGATCGAATTATCAAAGATTGTGTTGAGGCTTTTGTTAAGAAAAAAAATCTACTAATTAGAAGCCCGAGTGCAACACGGCCATGGCAACATGTTATAGAACCTATTTACGGCTACCTAAAGTTAGCAGAACGGCTTTATGGAAAAAAAGGAAAAAACTATATTGGTTCATGGAATTTTGGACCTAGTAATATAAATTTAAGTGTTTTAAATTTAGCTAAATTAGGAAAAAAAATATTTAATTCTCAATCTAAAATTATAATCAAGAAGGAAAAAAATAAAAAACATGAGGCTAAGTTTTTATCATTAAACTCCAACAAATCATTAAAAAAATTGAATTGGAAAGTTTATATGGGGCCCAAATTATCTCTACAATTAACTTTTGATTGGTTCAAAGTATTTTACCAAAATAAAAATAAAAAAGATGTAATTAATTTTAGTATTCAACAACTGGGAAATTATCAAAAATTAATTAAATATTTTTAACTTTTATTATGAATTTGTTTGTTACAGGTGCAAATGGTTATATTGGAAGTAACTTTATAAGAAAAGCTTCATCCAGGGGATATAAAATTTTTGCTTCTACAAGTAAAAAAAAAAATAAGAAAATTAAAAATGTAAAGTGGTTAGTAGGAAATATTGATAAATATTGGAAAGAGCTAGGAGATACTGACATTTTGGTACATTTAGCAGCAGTAGGTGGATATGAAAGATTTTCAAGGTTTAAAGATTGTTATAAATTTAATTTTTTAAAATCAAAAAAATTATTAGAAAATTCAATAAAGTGTGGATGTAATAAATTTTTGATTATTTCATCGAAAAAAGAAAAAAAAATAAAAAGTCTTAAAATAAATCAAAAAATAATAAAAGATTATGAAAAAAAACCTGATTATATTTATGCTTTGACTAAAGCAATATTTAGTAAATTTTGTTTAGATTTATCTCGAAAAAAAAAACTTAATTTAAGGATAATAAGACTTTACCATGTATATGGAAGAAATGAAAAAAAAACAAGATTATGGCCATCTTTGATAAGTGCAGCTAAACAGAATAAAAACTTTCAAATGACATCTGGAAATCAAAAGACTGACTTTAATTATATTGATGATGTAATTGATGGATTAATTGATGCAATTAATTTTAAGAAAAAAAAAAAAAAATTTCCTCAAACATGGGATATGGCGTCTGGTAAAACTATGTCGGTTAGAGAATTTGCTCAAAAAATTTGGAATAAAATAAATCCAAAAAGTAAAATATCTTTTTCTAAAATAAAAATTTATGATAAAAAAAATTATAGTACTCGAACAGATAATCTTTGGAAATTGAAATATACTAAACCGGAGCAAACAATTGAAAAATAAAAGATATAACTTAGCTGATAGTACAATAGGCCCACCAGATTATAAAGTAATGGAAAATTTTCTAAAAGCTAGGAAATATTTAAATCAGTCAGTTTATACTAAAAATTTTGAAAAAAAATTTTCGAAATTTCTTGGTTCAAAATATTCAACTTTTGTTAACTCTGGATCTTCGGCTAATTTATTAATGGCTCAAGTTTTACTTGAGGGAAACTTTCTTAAGAATAAAACTGTTGTTTTACCCTCAGTGTCTTGGTCCACGACAGTGAGTCCTTTTGTTCAATTGGGCTATAAAATAATATTATGTGATTGCGATAAGTTTAATCTCGGATTATGCATTAATAGTCTAGAGAGGATATGTAAAAAGTATAAACCAGGGTTGGTTTTAGTAGTAAATGTGCTTGGGCATAGCAATAACTTTCAAAAACTAAAAAGTTTAAAAAGAAAATATAATTTTCAATTATTGGAAGATAATTGTGAAAGTTTAGGAAGTAAAACTAACAAGGGAAGACTAGGGACAATTGGTTTAGCTTCATCACATTCATTCTATTATGGACATCATATTTCAACAATTGAAGGAGGCATGATATCTACAAATGATAAAAAATTTTATAATTTATCTTTGTCAATAAGATCTCATGGATGGGCAAGAGATGTCCAAAAAAAATTTAGATTAAACCTTGAAAAAAAATTTAAAATTGATGAATTTAAATCGTTGTTCACATTTTATTATTCTGGATTTAATGTTAGGTCTACAGACTTAAATGCCTCTCTTGGAATTGAGCAGCTGAAAAAAATTCGTAAAATTTCTTTAATTAGACAGATGAATTATAATAGATATAAAAAGAATTTGAGCACTTTTTGGTGTCAAAAAAGTGATTTAAAAATCCTATCTAGTTTTGGTTATGCAACTTTTGTAAAAAATAGACTTGATGTATTTAAATATTTGAGAAAAAAAAAAATTCAATCAAGACCATTAATTTGTGGAAATATGGCTCAGCAACCGTTTATAAAGAATAAATTCAAAAATAAAATAAATCTAAATAATGCAAAGTTTGTAGACAAATATGGTATCTATTTACCTAATCATGCAAATTTATCCAAGGGTGATATTGACTATATCTCTGAGCAATTTTTGAAAATCGCTAAACCTATTTTTTTTAGCTAATATGAATAATTTAAAAAAAAATAATTTTAACACTGCAGTTATACTTTGTGGTGGGAAAGGAACAAGGTTGGGCGTTCTTTCTAAAAAAATTCCTAAATCTCTGGCACTTTTAAGAAATAAGCCAATTATTTGGTATATTATAAAAATGTTAAAAAAAAATGGTTTTAATCATTTTATTTTACCTATTGGATATAAGGGTAAATTAATTAAAAATTTTATTCGTAAATCTGAGGATCTAAAAAAATATAATATTGATATTGTAAATACTGGAATTAATTCCTCAATAAGTTTTAGAATTTCAAAAATAAAAAATTTAATAAAATCAAAAAATTTTTTATTATTGAATGGAGATGCAATTTTTGACTTTAATTTAAAAAAAATTTTTAAAAAACATTGCAATTCAAATAATTCTTTTATTACTTTTTTAGGAACATATGCAACCCTTCCTTATGGAACCATAAAAGTGAAAGCTGGAAAGGTGAAAAGATTTGAGCGAAATATAATTTATGATGCAGTTATTTCCCAACATAATAAAAGATCAATTAATTCTATATATTCTGGGATGGTAATAATGAGAAATACATTGTTAAAAAAAATTTCACCAAATTATAAAAATTTTGAGATGAGTTTTTACCCGGTGGTAATTAAAAAATATAAATGTAAATTTGAACGTATAAGTGGTTTTTGGTATTCCATTGATAACATGAAAGATCTAGCACAACTGAGCATTGGAGACCTTCAGATAAAACTAATTAAACTTTTTAAAAAATTATCATAATTTGAATGAAGAGTGATTTTTAATTTATGCTCCTTTCAATTTGTATACCCACATATAATAGACCAGAACATTTAAGAAATTGTTTAACCTCAATTTCTCAACAAAATTCAAGCGATTTTGAAGTTTGTATTTCTGATAATGCATCTAAGTCTGACATAGCTAAGATTATTAAACCTTTTAAAAAAAAATTTAGAATTAGATATAAAAGAAACAAAAGAAATTTAGGATTTGCAATGAATGTTTTAAATGTATCTTTGATGGCTAAAGGAAAATTTATTTGGTTTTTAGGGGATGATGATTTACTAAGTAAAAACTCTTTAAATTATCTTACAAAATTAATAAAAAAAAATAACAAAATAAATTTTTTTTGGATCAATTCTTACTATTTAGATGTCTCATATCTAAAAAAATTTTCTAATAATTTTAATATTAACAATTTACCAAAGAATTTAAAAACTCACTCACCCCAAAAAAAAGACAGAATTTTAGATTTTTTTGATCTTATTGATCATAGAGTATGTTTTGATTATTTAATTGGATTTTATGTAAATTGTTTTAATAGAGAGCTTTGGATAAAAAATTTACATGTTTGCAATTTAAAAAATATGCGGGATAAAAAAGTTTGGTCAAATTTTGATAATACTGCATTTTTTATAAAAGTCTTTTGTGAGGCTTTTGGAAACTCTAAAGCATATTTTTGCTCGAAAGCTTTGAGTGTAAATCTTAGTGGAGTTAGAGAATGGACAGATTTATATCCATTAGTTGAAATTGTAAGGTTACCAGAGGCTTTAGATTATTATCGTTCAAAAGGTCTTAATTTTTTTAAATATATTTACACAAAAAACTATTCAATGAGAAATTTTTTCAATTTTTTTTTTAAGATATTGATTAATGGAGATAAGGCAGGAATTTCTTACATAAGTTTTACTAACCATTTTTTAAAAAACTTGATTTATCCTTATTCATGGCTATCAATTATTTTTTTTGTTATAAGAAAATCTAAATTATTTATAAAAAAGTTTATTTAAATGAAAAAGAATATAGAGGGAGTAATTGTAACTCCGCTAAAAATAATTTCAGATGATAGAGGTTCCGTAATGCATATGCTTCGTAATGATAGTAAGGTTTTTGATAAATTTGGAGAGATTTATTTTTCAACGATTTTTAAAGATAAAATTAAAGCATGGCATTTGCATCGAGAGGCTACTCTTAATTATGCTTGTATTTTTGGAAAAGTAAAACTTGTTTTATTTGATGAGAGAAAAACAAGTAGCACTTTTAATCATTATCAAGAAATATTTCTTTCACCAAAAAATTATTCTTTAATTTCAATACCCCCAAATATATGGAATGGTTTCAAGGGAGATTTTGATGAATTTTCAATAATAGCCAATTGTTTAAATTTACCTCATAATGAAAAAGAAATGGTTAGGTTAGATATTAATGAAAAGCGTTTTAGTTATAATTGGTAGTGAGTTAATTTTATAAAAAAGGACTTTATATTCAAACTATGAAAGTAATAATACTTGCAGGTGGTTTAGGAACAAGAATTTCAGAATATACAAAAAGTGTGCCTAAACCAATGATTTTAATAAATAAAATTCCAATTTTAGTTCATATCATGGAACACTTTTCTCGTTTTGGTTTTAAGGATTTTATAATCGCAACTGGATACAAAGGAGGTGTAATAAAGAAATATTTTAAAAAGTGTAATTTTAAAGAATGGAATATAAGAATTGTAAACACTGGTAAAAAAACTATGACAGGTGGAAGATTAAAGCGATTAGAAAAGTTTTTAAAAAAAAAAGAGGAATTTTTTTTAACTTATGGTGATGGAGTTTCAAATATAGATTTGACGAAGTTGTTGAGGTTCCATAAAACTCATAATAAAATTGCAACTATTTCAGCAGTAAGACCGCCAGCAAGATTTGGTTTTATCAAACTAAAAAGAAATAGGGTAAATTGTTTTAGAGAAAAATCAAATTTAGATCAGGGATGGATAAATGGTGGATTTATGATTTTTAGTTCAAAAATATTTAAATATCTTAAAAATGATCAAACATACTTAGAACGTGATCCTCTAGAAAACTTGTCAAAAAAAGGAGAGTTATATGCTTTTAAGCATTCCGGTTTTTGGCAGTGTATGGATACTTTAAGAGACAAAGAATTATTAGAGAAAAGTATTAAAAGAAAAAAACATCTTGAGTTATAAAAATAAACTAAAAAATATAAAGAAATATTTTAAAATAAATTTTAATCATTGATTATAAATAAGGTTTTTTTAATTAATTTATACCTGAGATATAATTTTTAAAATGAAAAAAATAAGCATAATTGTAAATTGTCATAATGGTGAAAAATATTTAGATAAATGTATTAAAAGTATTTTAAATCAAAAATATCAAAATTTTGAACTGATTTTTTTTGATAATTTTTCATCAGACAACAGCAAGAAGATAATAAAAAACTATGATGATAATAGAATAAAATATTATTTTAGTGATAAATTACTTACACTATATAAAGCTAGAAATGAGGCAATTAAAAAATCTACATGTTCTCTAATAGCATTTCTTGATGTAGATGATTGGTGGGATGAAAACTATTTATTTAGTAAAAAATTTTTTTTTGATACAGATCAGTATGATTTTTTTTATACCAATGTCTTATGTTTTCATGAAAAAAAAGATAAACTAATTAAATATTCTCAAGAAAAATTACCAAATGGCAAAATATATGATTATCTAGCAAAAGATTATTTTATAATAATAAGTGGATTAATTATTAAAAAAGAAATTTTAGAAAAAGAAAATTATTTTAATAGTTCTTATAATATAATTGGAGACTTTGATTTATTATTGCGGATCAGCAAATATGCTAATGCAAAATCTTTTGATGAGCCATTAGTATATTATAGAGTTCACGAAAATAATTTTTCCAAAAA
>CACGNF010000017.1 GCA_902574345.1 uncultured Pelagibacteraceae bacterium | reverse complement strand
TCATAATATTAGCCTCGGAAAAAGTTTTTTCATAAGACAAATTTATAAATAGCGTTCTGTTAGGATCAATTGCTGGAAAAACATCTCCTATAGCTTTAGTAATCATTAAATCAGTTGTGGTTGCATTATCAGATCTCAACTTAGCTGAGGTTACTGAGGAGTCTGCAACTTTATAATCATTGAAACTAGTTGAAACACTCCATGCTATATAAGCCCAAGGAAATGCAAAATTTAAACCTAAACCAAATTCATATGTTTCATAATCATTTCCTGCATCTACTTTCGCATCAGAGTCGCTGTATCCTAAGCTAAGAGAGCTAGAAATTATTGGAGTTAAAATTAAATCATATCCAAAATTATAAGTATGCCCAATTGAATTAGTATCATCTGCAGTAAGGTCAGATGAATTACGATTTGCTTTAGAGTCTGAATAAGAATATCCATAGCTAATAGAGTGTCTTTCTCCAACTGTAAAGAAACCTCCTACCCCAGCCATCATTGAAAAGCTATCCGCATCATGTTGTGCATCGGTCTTACTCATAATCAAGTACGGGCTTAAACTTTGATTGCCCAAAGTGGTATCAAGACCAATTGTTAAACCATAACTTTGAAAATCATCATCTGCCTCTTGATATTGATTAGATGTGGTATGACCAAAATTAAATAATAATGAAGACTCTTCACCAACAGGTCTTGTTGCAGTTATACCCAATGATGCACTTTCAGTTCTATCATGCATTGCAGATGTAAATTCAGCCACTGCGTCTTCATCTAGTTTCAATCTATTTTTTGTGACACTATTAACGTTATTTGAAAATGTAGCACCAAAACCTACATCTGCTGTTATATTCCACAAACTTGGCTCACGATCTTTTAATTCTTCTTCAATTTCTTGTAAAGTTTCTAAGTCCTCTGCAGAAAGATCTCTTCTTAATTTCATATCTTCAATAATAGTGTTAGCTTTTTCTGGAGAGTCGACTTGGACCAAAACAGATAATAAATATAATTTGATTTCAACATTGTCTGGATAAAGCATGTTCAATCTCTCAAGTGTTGAAATTGTTTGTTTAAAGTTACCAACTTTTCCTTGTTGTTGGGCGTACTTTAAATTTAAATCTAAGTTATTTGGATCTTGTAATATCTGCATGTAGGTAATGTTTTTTTCTGAAGACATAGCAGTTGATGATATCAACAGAATTGTTGATATCAAAAATAATTTAATTCTTACGAAATACAAAAACATAAAAATGAAAAGATATTAAGTATATTATTTTTTTCAATTAATTAATTTAAGAAATAGTTCTTATTTTCCAATGCTTATTAAAGTTAAATCATCAGATAATTTTTGGTTTTGACTCGTTCCAATTACAGATTGAGTAATGCTGTCTAATTGTTTAATAGTATCTTTATTATAATTTTGCTCGATGATACCAATTGAACCATCAATCCCTATTTCTTCACCATTGTCATTTAAACTTTCTGACAATCCATCAGTAAAAGCATAAAACCTTGAGCCATTTAATTTTGTTTTATGAATATTATAAACACTTTTATCTTTTTGTTTAATCACACCTAATGGTGGCGCTGAACTTTCAAACTGATCATATTTACCTTGTCCGTTTCTTAAAATTGCAGGTTGATGACCTGCGTTTACCCATCTTATTTCATCTGTAATTAAATTATATTCTCCAACTATTGAAGTAACAAACATTCCTGCAGTTTTTGTATTATTCAAATCATTGTTCATATGAAAAACCATTTCATCTGGATCTACTTTTGATTGAGCTAAAACTTCAAATAAAGTAGACGCTTTAGCCATCACCATACCAGCATGAATTCCTTTGCCAGCTACGTCTGCAATTATAAAATAAATACTATCGTTATGAGGATAAAAACTAAAAAAATCTCCTGAGACTTCTCTTGCTGCAATATTAATTCCATGAACAGGATAATTTTTTAGATTTCTTTTGGGTAAAAAGTTTTCTTGAACTTTTACTGCAAGTTTTACCTCTTTTGAAATTCTTTCACGCCATTTATTTTTTTCATCTTCACTAGTCTCTAATTTGCTCATAAGTTTATTATAATAAAGACCAATAACACCCCCAGCAGTAAAAGGATCTTGTGGGCCTCTAATTTTAAGATCACCAGACTCTGATTGTTTATCTAAAATAGTAATTAAATCGTGTTCAATAGATACAGCATTGTGCTCAGCAATGTTCAACCCGAGTTCTTCTTGAACAGGACTAACTCTGAGTGGATAAAACTTATTAAAAAAACTTAAAATCGTATACGAGGATATAAATGTAAATGCACCTATAGAAATAATACCAATTAATTGAATTTTAATTTGTGAGAGCCTATCAAGGCCTGTATCTAAAATACTTAAGTCACTAAATAACCCAACCGCTAATGTTCCCCAAACTCCTGCTGCTAAATGAACTGGAACTGCACCAACCACGTCATCTATCTCAAACCTATTCAATACTTCATTAACAATAATTGCAATGATTGCACCCATGATCCCCACAAAAATAGATGTCACTGACGTCATGGAATTGCATCCAGCAGTAATCGCAACTAACCCTGCTAGAGGGCCTAATATAATGTAAAATGGATCTGGCTTTTTAAATCTTAAATATGAAATACTTAATCCAGTTAACAAACCAAAGGCTGCAGCTAAAAAAGTATTGATTAAAATTAGAGGTACTGCCTCATCCATCGCACCATTACTTCCGCCATTAAAACCAAACCAACCAAACCATAATATTAGCGTACCCAATACTGCTAAAGGAAAACTAGAACCTGTAAACTTACCTTTGTTTGAATCAGAATATTTTCCAATTCTTGGTCCTAATATAATCACAGCTGCTAACGCGATCCATCCACCTACAGAGTGAACAATAGTACTTCCTGCAAAGTCCACAAAACCCAAATCTGATAGCCAACCAGTAGTCTTAACAGTACCTGTTATCGCTAACAATTGATCAACAGTATCATACTTTGAAAGATAACTTGAAGACCAAGCCCAATGCCCAACAATTGGATAGATAATTCCTGTTGCTAAAACAGTCATAATTAAATAGCCGTTAAATTTCATTCTTTCTGCAACAGCACCTGAAATGATAGTTGCCGCTGTTGCAACAAACATTGCTTGAAAGACAAAGTAAGTCATGTACTCAGCTTTATCGGTTTTAAAAAAAAATAAATCAGTACCAAAAAATCCGTTATAGGAAGTACCAAACATCAAACCAAATCCAAAAATCCAAAAGATAACAACCGATACACCAAAATCAGCAGCATTTTTTAAAGCAACGTTGATACTATTTTTATGTCTCGATAAACCAGTTTCCATACACATAAAACCCGCCTGCATAATGAAAACTAATATCGCGCAGTCAATAACCCACAAAGTGTCTATATTACTAGTTAACACATCAATTACTTCTTGAGCCATATCTTTGTCCATAGTTTTTATTACCTAACAAAAAAATTTCAACTAGCAATTAATTTAGTGATCAAATTGATTTTAATGTTAAATTCTTAACAATCATTACCTCTAGTGAAATTTCCATTTCGACTTAGGGTGAGTGTGCAGGGAGTGTTGCCTGAAATTTCAGAGGCGAAAATGTCATAATTTGCTGCACCAGTGCTTGCGATACATATATTGTAGCCAGCTTCAGTTGCAATTTGATCGCCGCCATCAAATAATTCTTCCTCAATTTCATTTGATGTTATGTCAGTTGGTGTGCAAGTTCCCGTGGATTGAGTAAAATAGCTACCAGCATTTGAGTATTCCTCTGTTTGCGCCAAAGAAATTTGTTGCATTACATTTGTAATAGTCTTTTCTTTAGCTCCAGATACATAGCCATTGTAACTCATAAGACCAACAGCTGATAAAATTCCAAGTATTGCAACTACAACTAAAAGCTCTACTAGGGAAAATCCTAGTGAGCTTTTAATTTTCATATTTTTTTCTTTTAAAATAGATGATTATTCTATTTCTACTTTATTTGTCATCGTGTCGGTAGCACCATCATCGTATTGTGTTGTAACAACAAGCTTACCTGCATCATCATCCGCACCTATCGCTATTGTGGTATAACCTTTTCCTGAACCGGCACAAGGAGCAGCTTCACCATCTGCAAGAGCACCATTTGTAACGCCTTTACAAGCTGGTGCGTGAGGGTTTTTAAAATCAGCAAGTCCTGCTACTGCTGCAGCTTGAATTGTAAGTCCAGTTCTACCAAGACAAGTTAAATTATCACTCATTGCCATAGTTTCTGTGCCCATGTTACATTTTTGAATTTCTGCTGCTATATATTTTACTACAGCCGCTTGATTAGATTTTGCTGCATTTATTTTTGCACTATTTGTATAACCATTATAGGCAACAACACCTACAGCTGCTAGAATACCAATAATCGCAACTACAACTAATAGTTCGATTAATGTAAAACCTTTGTTATTTTTCATGTTTCCTCTTTAATTAATTAATTAATTCTGAAAATTTATAATAATTATCGATGATGTAAACTATAAATATTGCCTAATTTCACTCAATATTTGATTTCCTTGACCAATTTGGGTTTAATTTTTATATGTTTTTTGTTATTAGCCTAATAGAATATTAAAATGATAAAATTTAAAGTTACTGAAAGTGAAAATATTAGCACAGTATTTCTTGATGGAGAGATAGATATGGATGTTGCTGACAACGTTAGAGAGGTAGTATTTCCACTTATTGACTCTGGAAAGGAAGTTCATTTGAACTTAAAAGGTGTTCAATATATGGACTCCTCTGGGATTTCAGTGATAGTTGAAAGCAATCAAAGAGCAAAAGAAAAAAACACTAAAGTTGAACTTAAAGAGGTCAGTCAACCAGTTGAAAAAGTTTTAGCAATGGCAAGGAAATTTCTATGACATATAAAGTAACAGAAGAAGGCGACGCTAGCACTGTATTTTTAGATGGTGAGATAGATATGGATAAAACAGAGGGAGCAAAAGAAGTTATTTTTCCTCTGATCGATGCTGGTAAAAATGTAAACCTAAACCTAAGTAACGTTCAATACATGGACTCGTCAGGCATATCAGTTTTAATTGAAAGTCATCAAAAAGCATTAGAGAAAGGAACTAAACTTATAATTAAAGATGTCAGTAAATCAGTTTTAAAAGTAATTATGATGGCAAAGTTAGAACAAATTTTAAATTTGGAGTAATTAGAGATAATGAGCACTGAAGTGGCGGATACAACAAATTTGTCTGAAAAAAAAGATTTCTTAGTAAATTCATCAAGTTTGAAAGATGTAAGAAGTTTCTCAAGAGAAGTTTTTGAGAAATTTAAAATTAATGAGGAATTAAGGGAAGAATTAGTTTTAGCAATTGCTGAAGCGGCACAAAATATTGTTAAACACGCTTATAAAGATTATCCTGATACCCAAGACAGAATGGCAGTTAGAATTTCTTGCACAGATAAAGAACTTGAAATTTCATTTTTTGATAAGGGAAAACCAGTTGAAAAAAGTAAAGTTAAACATAGAGCAATTGATGACGTCAAACCAGGTGGCCTTGGTACTTTTTTTATTCAAGAAATAATGGATTCTATTAAATTTAAAGAAGGCGATAAACCTTGGATTAATAATTTAGTACTTACTAAAAAATTATAAATCAATTAATAAGAGCACCAACGTTGAATATTGGTGAGTACATCGCTATCATTAGTCCACCAATCATTACACCCATAAAAACAATCATAATCGGTTCAATTAAGCTAGACATGTTGTCAACAGTGGTATCAAATTCTTCCTCATAATAAGAAGCTACTGAATTAAACATTTCATCTAATTGACCTGTCTGTTCACCAACAGAAATCAATTGACTAAAGGTGGGAGGAAACAATGGCTCTTTTAAAAACAGTTTCGTTAATGTATCTCCTGAGAAAACTCCTTTTTTAACATTCTCTAAAGCGTCTGTTACAACATCATTATTGCTGACAGACTTTGCAATCTCTAAACTCTCTAATAAGTTAACACCTGCTGCACTTAAATTTCCCATAATTAATGAAATTCTAGCTAGCATAGATTTTAAAATCATATCTCCAAACAATGGTAATTTTAAAACTTGTCTGTGCCATCTAAATCGAATTGCAGCATTTCTTTTTGTAATAAACCTGAACCCAAAAAAACCAATTATACTTCCAAAGAGAATAACTTTTCCACCTGTTCCTCTTAAAAAGTCACTCATCGCCATAATTGTTGCTGTAGCAGCTGGCAGTTCTAAACCCATACCATCATACATTTTAGCAAATACTGGAACTACTTTAACTAACATGAAAGCACTAACTGTGATAGCTACGGTAAACATTATCGCTGGGTACATTAAAGCAGATTTAATTTTTTTCTTAATTTTTTCTTTCTTTTCAAGTGACTCTACAATTTTAAGTAAGAAAACATCTAATTTACCACTGGCCTCACCTGCTTTAATCAAGTTAACATAAACATTGTCAAAGTGTTGAGGATACTTTTCAAAACATTTTGATAAGTTAACTCCGCCCTCTAGGCTCTTTCGTATATCTTCAATAATATCTTTGATCCCCTGACTTTCCATCTGGTCTCTTAACATTGCTAATACCTGAAGTATTGGCAATCCTGCCTTAACCATAGTCGCAAATTGCTTTGAAAATATTAGAATATCTTCTACTTTTACTTTTTTACTTTTACCAAAAAGAGAGGAGCCACTTGATTTCTTTTTTTCACCTGCCTTCTTTTTAGACTTAATAATATTTGTGATTATTATTCTCTTTTCTTTTAAGAGATGTGAAGCCTCATCAAGATTTATTGCTTCTATATCTCCCTCAACATATTTCCCATCGGATATTCCTTTATAAGTGAAAGCTTCCATTTTTACTCGCTTGAAAGAACTCTTTCATACTCTCTAAAGTTAAGCTCCCCTGATGCAATTAGTCTTCTACCCATATCTTGCATTTGTTGGAAACCCTCTTTTAAAGCTATCTCTCTTAGTTCTGGAGTAGTGGCTTTTCTTAATATTGCCTCTTTAATTGGTTTAGATACCACTAAAATTTCATAAATACCTTGTCGACCTTTGTAACCAGTATTACTACATTTGGCACACCCTTTACCCTTAATAGCTTTAACTCTAGATGCCTGTTCAGCACTAAATCCTAAATCTTGTAGAACTTTTGGATTAACATCATCGTCAGGCACTCTACATTCTTTACAATTTTTTCTAGCTAAACGTTGTGCAACAACTAATTGCGTTGCAGCACTGATTAAATAATCAGGTGTTCCCATATTCTGCAATCTAGTAATTGTACTTGGTGCATCATTTGTGTGAAGTGTACTAAATACTAAGTGACCCGTTAATGCTGCTTTTAATCCAATATCAACGGTTTCTTTATCTCGCATCTCTCCAACAAGAATAATTTCTGGGTCTTGTCTTAAAAAAGATCTAAGTGCAGAGGCAAATGTTAAACCAATATGATCTTTAATTTGAACTTGTCCTACTCCGTCTAATTCATATTCAACGGGATCTTCAGCAGTTAATATATTTAAATGAGGTTTACTGACTTCTTTCAAGATACTATATAAAGTTGTTGATTTTCCTGAACCGGTTGGCCCCGTAACCAAAATAAGCCCTTGTGTAGAATGAATACTTTTTCTTAAACTCTTAAGATCTTGATCTTCAAAATTTAGTTGTTCAAGAGTGATATCCCCAGCATCCTTGTTGAGGATACGCATAACAATTCTCTCGTTGTTTGCAGTAGGAAGTATAGATAACCGGAGATCGACTACTTTATTTTCTATTTTAAAATTAATCGCACCATCTTGTGGTAACCTTCTTTCTGCAATATCTAGTTTACCCATAATTTTAAATCGAGTAACCACTGCACCATAATTATCATGAAGGAATTGTTTATATTGTTCTTGTTCTTGTAACATTCCATCTAATCGATATCGAACCCTTGAAGTAAATCTATAAGGCTCGATATGAATATCACTGACTCCCATTTTAATTGCCTCTGCAACTACAGCAGTACTAAATTTTATTACCTCTGATTCATTTTCTATTGCCTCAACCTCCTCTTCAGGAGCGTTTTCTAAAACTTCACCCGCTTCTCCTAGATCAGATTCAAAAGTTTTAATCTTCTTTCTATTTTCATCACGGATTGAGGCGATAGTTACTTCATCAGTTTCACTTGCTAATCTTTCAATATATTCTGAAATATCTGTAATTTTTGCAGCATGTAATTCTATATTTTTTTTAGTAATGGCTTTTAGATTTCTCATTAATCCAAGTTTTGAACTATCAGGAATAGCGATATGTAAAGTCTTTCCATCAATCTTAAAAGGGGCTACAAAATTTACTTTGATGTAATTTGAAGGTAATACAGTTTTAACTTCATCAGTAATTTCAACTTTTTTTAAATCAATAGTTTCTAAATTTTGCTCTTTAATTAATAAATTTATTATCTTTTGTTCATCAGTAAGCTTTAATTCAAAAATAGACTCGATTTGAGATTTATTATTTTCTGAACTTACTTTTTTGATATTGATTAAATCTTTTCCAGAAATAATATCGTTATCAATTAATACATTGACTAAATTAATTTCACTTTCTCTACTAATTTTAAGCATTATAAAATCCTTGGTGCAATAAATACCAACAACTCATTCATCGTGTCAGATTTAGACGTTCCGCTCAAGGCTTTTCCAACGACAGGTAATTTTGAAACACCCGGAACTCCCCCTTTTGAGTTAGCAACATTATTTTTCTTAATACCACCAATTACAACAATATCTCCATCCGCTACCAATAACTTAGTATTAATCTCCATTTTGTTAACCCCAGGTGTTCCAGGGTTAGATCTATTGGGTGTGTCGTTATTTACTTGTATTTGAAGCATAACATTTCCATCTCCAATAATATTTGGTGTAACAATTAACTTCAATGAGGCATCTACAGCCTTATCTTCTCCTTCTCCACCATCAATATAAATAGTTTCCCCTTGGTTAATACTTGCTTGTTGATTATCCAATGTAAATAATTTTGGATTAGAAACAGTTTTGGACAAACCTTCATTTTCTAGTGCATCAAGTTCTAGTTTTAAAACTGCTGAACCTGTTCTTCTCAAAATACCAATTCCAGCTGTTGAAGCGGCTGATCCTAAATTAAGTAAGTTATCAGTTCCAGCACCGCTAGTGAATCCTCCTGTAGAATCTCCTATAGTTGCTGAACTACCTCCAGCATTACCAATGGAACTTCCTCCTTGAGTACCACCAACTCTTTCACGATTTCTCGTGTATGCAAAACCAAGTCGCTTTCCTAAATTTTGCTCAAACGTTGAACTGGCCTCAACAATAAATGCTTCAATTAAAACTTGTTTAGTTCTCTTATCAATTTCTCTAATAACTTTATCCACTATATCTAAATCTTTTTCTTTCCCCCTTACAATTATAGACCTTGTAGTAGCCTCCTCAGTTACCTGTATTGGAATGAAATTTCCACCAGTACCCACTGATGTAAATAATTCTGAAATAGTGGCTTTGGCTTCAGCTGGAGTTATATAATAAAGTCTAAAAATCTCAGAAATTATTGGCTCAACAGAATCTTCAATTTCAACTTTCTTTTTAACTGCTGACGCTCTAGCAGATTTGTAACTTTCTTGTGAAGTTAAATTTGCAGGTGTTGAAACTCTAATAATATTACTGGCAACATCTATATCTGCTGCATAACTTTTTAAATCCAATAAGGCGTTAAATGCTTTGTCCCAAGGTACGTTATCTAATTCAGCTGACACAGAGCCTGCAACTTCATCACCAACTAAAATATTTATATTACCGATCTCTGCCATTAATCTCATCGCCTCTTTAAAATCTAACGCCTGAAATTTAAATGAAACATTCTGTTTTAAAGAGGTGAATTCTTCCGAAATTAATAAATAATTTCTCTCTTTAACAGAAGATAATTGTTTTCTTTTTTTTAATTTGATAACATCGCCATCTACAGGCACTGGTCCCATTTTAGCACTAGTATTTAATTCTTTTTTTCCAAGCTTTTTTACATCAGTTTTTATAAGTGGAGTATCATGCTTGAAAGACTTAGATTTTTTTGCCAATTTATCAGCGCATCCAGATAAAAATAAAATAAATAAGGGCAGAATAAAAAATGATATTTTTTTTTGAAAATTCATATTTATCTTTTTCTTTCTATAATTTGATTTTTAAAATTTATCACTAAAAGAGAATCTTGATTTTTTTCAAAAACTGCTTCTCTATTATTTAATCCGATTAATTTTACACCTGGACTTAATTCCTCAAATAAGCTTAATGTAATTACTTCACCACTAGCATTAATTAATGATGCAAAGCCATCATCCTTATCCGAGGACATTACGCCAACTAACTTGAATTTATATAAACTCATTTCGTTTTTTGCTTCCTCGGGATCACTCATCATCAAAGTACTACCACCTGTAAGAGAGCTATCCCCGACAAAAGGGTCATTTAACGGCAATGGTTCTTCATTGCCAATTTCTGACGAAATATTTGATTGAGAGTTTGCTTGTTTTTCTTTTATTTTTTTATTTATTTCTTTTGCCTTGTCTATAATGTCTTGTTCTTTAGTATGATTATCAGCCATCGTTAAATTTGATGTAAATATAAAGAGTATAGAAATAAGTACTATTCTAAAAAAATTCATCTGGTAACCCCACTATAGTTAACGTTCCTCTTACTTTTATCGTCCCAGTTGAATCCCCTTTTACCACTTGTATAGACTCTTTGTCAAAGTTTAACATCTTTTGAGAAAGGGAAAGAGCTCTTTTAAATTTAATATAACCAATAAAATTGCCATCAATTTCAAAATCTACTGGAATTAGATAGTAAGCGATATTTTTAACACTTTTGACCTGAGTTTTTTTGACCTTTTTTGCTTTTTTTCCATCTGCTTGGGCTAGTGCTGTGGCCTTTAAAACTTCTTTAATTTGTTTTTTTTCAATTGAAGTAATTACTAAGTCATTTTGACCAGCATATTCACTTAATGTTTGATACAAACCCTCAACTTCAGCCTTGGAGTGAAACAAAGTTGAATATCTTTGATATTGGGGTTTGAGTTTTTTGATTTTTGCTTTCATTGCATTTATTTCACTAATGAATTGTTGCGTTTCTTGTTTTTTTAAATTCATGTCGTCTAATTTTACTTTTCTAGTTTTAACCATCGGATTTAAAATTGCGTAATAAATGATTAAAAATAAAACTATAGAACCAACAATGATTCCAATTTTTGTTAAAGTTTTTTTATCAGCTAACTTAGTGATCTGATCTTTGATATCAGACATATTCAAATTTTTTAAATCTATGTTCATATCCATTGTTAACCTCTTTTAATTTTTACAAATACTCTAAAGCCTTTCATTGTTGCACCACCAGTATTACCCCTAGGTAATCTCATAGATGACAATGAGGCTTGTTGAACTAATTTTTGTTTACTTAAGTTTTCAATAAATTTTAAAATATCCTGGTCACTTGCAGCAACACCTTGAATTGTTAGTGTATTGGATCCATTAAATTCTACTTGATCAAATTTTACTCTTTTCGGAACACTAGATGCCACTTGAGCCAAAATTCTATAAGTTAATTCTTTATTTGATTTTAATGTCCTACTTAATTTAAGAGCTGTATTAATTAAATTGAGTTCTTTAGAAACAACTTTCTTTTCTTTAACAAATTTTGCATGTTCAGCTTTTACATTTTCATAATCTTTTAATTTAGCGTTATATGAAAAAATGTTCCAAAAAGATAAGCCAAATAATATTAAATAAATTCCCGCAACTGCAGCTGTTATCCCTTTGAAGGCAAAACCAGAAATTGCCTTCATCTTTTTTTGTTTCATGACACTTGATCGATCAGGCAACAAATTAATGTTTTTAACTGCAGTAACAAATTTATAATAGCCAAAAACGTCAAGTTTTCTAAAAGCCAAACCAACTGAAGTTGATAAATAAGATCTGTTATTTCTGCTATCTAATGCTTGTTGAAATTGACTTGGAATTTTTAATCCTTCGGTTGGATCAAAAGTATTAAAACCAACGTTCATTAAATTTTTTCTAAAATTTCCTAAATATTCCTCCACATTATCAATATCTGATACGACTTTAATATTTCGAATTCTTTTTTCATATTTTGTCTCAAAATCCTGAATAGCTTGTTTGACTTGAGTGACATATCTTCTAACTAAGCCTTCTTTTTCCTCGGCATCATCAGACTCTTGTAAAATTTTTCTATCTTGGCCTCTGATAAAAATATCAGTAATTATTGGATTATTGTCATATAATATCATTAGATAATTTTCATCTAATCCAAACTCTAAAACTGCAGTTAAATTTGCGTCCTCAACTTTATTTGTAAGTTGATTAGATTGATCTACCGCTGACTTTAAAGCAAAACATTTAACATCAATAATTACCGGGTTTAAACCTGCGTTTTTTATAATTGAAGTATAACTATTTATATCTGTTAATTTTGATGCCACAAATAAGATATCCATTGTATTGTCTTTTTGATTTCTATTAATCACTTGATGAAAAATAGAATAATCCTCTAAACTATCTGTCAGTTGGACTAAATTTTCCCACAATGAATTAGTTTCAATTGCTTTATTTAACTCGTCATCTTTCATTAACGGAGCAGTTACAACTCTTATAATTGCACTTGTTACAGGAATGGATATCGCAACGTTTGGTGATGATATTTTATACTTTTGTACAGCTAATCTAAGCTCTTCAGAAAATTTATCGGCATTTTCAATTGGAGCACTATCATCGCTAACATCCACTGGATGAATATGAAACTTATCTAATACCCATTGATTTGCTTTGTTGCTTGATACTTGAACTAATCTAATTTCTTTGTTTGCAAGTTCCACTCCTAATATTTCTTCACCCTGAACACTTGATTTACCTAACTTAGATTTGAAAAAACTTTCAAACTTTGATTTTAAATTACCAACTTTTGAATTGTTTAAAGAAGATTTACTTAAATTATTTGCAAAAGATGGTTTTTTTAATTTAATATCTTTTAATTTGCCAAAAATATTTGTAAGTTTTCCTTTTAACTTATCTTGTTTACTTGTTTCATTACTTTCGTCAGAGGTAGTAGGAGAAGTTTGTTGTTGACTTTGACTTGACGTATCATCAATTGGTGTTTGAACTTTTTCTAATCCCCTTAATGCGTCTTGAAATTTTTGTTTGTCTTCTTCTGATGAAATATTTTCTGCAGGTGCACTCTGATTTTCATTAACTTGTGTTTCATTTGTTTGATTTTTTAATCTTTCACTTTCTTCTTGAATATCATCAAACCATTTTTCCAAAATTGGAATTGCTTCTTCTAAATTTGTTGTACCTGACGATGAAATTTTTTGTTTTCCGTCAATATAAAGTCTACCAACCCAATTTTTTGATTTTAATTCACCCTTATATTTGTCTTGTCTAACATAA
>CACGNF010000016.1 GCA_902574345.1 uncultured Pelagibacteraceae bacterium | reverse complement strand
AAATTTTCCGGAGGCATTAAATTTTAAGAGAAATATTACTGAAGAAAAAGGGAACATTTATCATCATCTAGGTATATATTCATATGATAAAGATACTCTTGAGAAATTTGTTTCTTTAAAACAATCTACTAGTGAGATCAAAAATAAACTTGAGCAACTTAGGGCTTTAGATAATAACATAAAAATTAATGTTGCTTTTGCGAAGTTTGCCCCTATAGGTGTAGACACAATAGAGGATTTAGAAGCTGTTAAAAAAATCATGGAAAACAAATCTTAATGAATAAAATTTATTTTCAAGGTACATTTGGAGCCTATTCACATCTTGCAGCATTATCAATTTTTAAAGATGCTGAAATTATTCCATGTAAAACTTTTGACGAATGTTTTTTAAAAGCCTCAAAAGATAATAATTCAAAAATTATTATTCCAGAGTCAAATAGAATTACAGGCAATATTGGAATTGAATATTTAATCTTTAAATATAGACTTAATATCTATTCTGAATATTTTCAGAAAATAGAGCATAACTTATTAGGTTTACCGGGCACGAAAATTTCAGACATAAAGGATGTTTACTCCCATGGACAAGCACTTTCTCAATGTTCTAAATTTATAAAATCAAATAGCCTAATTGAGCATGTGAGGGCTGATACAGCTGGCTCTGCTGAAATGGTTTCAAAAACAAAAGATAATACAAAAGCTGCAATAGCTTCATCTTTGAGTGCTAAAACATATAATTTAGAAATAATTAAAAAAAATATTGAAAATGAAAAAGGGAATCTAACAAGATTCTTAATTATGGGAAAAAATATATCTCAACCAGAATTTGGAAATAAAAAATATATTACATCTTTTTTATTCAAGCTTAAAAGTAAACCTGCAGCGTTATATCAATCTTTAGGTGGTTTCGCTATTAATGGTGTGAATTTAACAAAACTGCAAAGTTATCCAGAAAAAAATACCTTCGACTCTTTCTTTTTTTTATGTGATCTTGATGGTCATATTGAGGATACAAAAGTTCAAAAATCCTTGGAGGAATTAGGATTGCATTGTCAAGATTTTCACGTCTTAGGTGTTTTTGAGGCGGACAAAATAAGAGGAAAATAAAAATAATCTTTTCTTGTAGACTAGAAATTATACCTGCTATAATAGTTTTGGGGGCTAGGGCGTTTGCTTCATGGAACCGGTCAGGGAAGAAATTCAGCAGCCGAACTAAAAGTGGAACGGGTCTAGTCTCCTCACTTAATTATGAATAAAAATTCTAAAGTTTTAGCTCTGAAGTATAGGCCACAAAATTTTGATGATTTAATTGGTCAAGAAGTTGTTACACAAACTATTGTAAACTCAATTAAGGCAAACAAAATACCTAATGCGTATTTGTTTACCGGAATAAGGGGAGTTGGAAAAACCACAATAGCAAGAATTATTGCTAAAGCTCTTAATTGCACAAATGGTGTAGAAAACAAATGTAAAATTAAGTGTGATAATTGTGATGAGATCACCAATTCAAGTCATATAGATGTACTTGAAATGGATGCAGCTAGTAAAACAGGAGTAGATGATGTTAGAGATTTAATTGAATTTTCAAGATATGGACCATCTTCAGCTAAATATAAAATTTTCATTATTGATGAGGTACATATGTTAAGCAAACAGGCATTTAACGCTTTGTTAAAAACTTTAGAAGAACCTCCACAATATGAGAATGGAGGGGGGTTAAAATTTATTTTTGCTACTACAGAAATTAAAAAAATTCCTATTACTGTGGTTTCCAGATGTCAGAGATTTGACTTATCAAGAGTTAAATCGGGTGAATTGTTTGAATTTATAAAAAAAATAAAAGATAAAGAGAAGGGAAAAATATCAGATGATGCTTTAAAACTAATTGTAAAAATTTCAGAGGGTTCTGTTAGAGACGCATTATCTTTACTCGATAGAGCTTTATTAAGTTTGGACAAAGATGAAGAACTAGATTTAAATTCCGCTCAAAAAATTTTTGGATATTTTGATAAATCACAATTAATCGATTTATTTGAATTAATCTTAAAGGGAGAAGAAAAAAAAGCCATAGAAATTTACAGAAAAATTTATGAGCAAGGGGTTGAACCGAAAGTATTTATAAATGACTTTTTAGAGCTGGTGTATTACTTTAAAAATATTAATTCATTAAATATGGAGAGTACGAATTTTACTTTGAATGATGAGGAGTTTTCAAAAATAAAGAAAATTGCTAACGAAGTTAGTGATGAAACATTAATATTATTTTGGCAGTTTACTTTAAAAACTCTTGGAGAGTTAGAAATTGTTAACAATCAAAGTCTATCAATTGAAATGTTTCTAATAAGATTAATGTATTTAAAATCCTCAACAATAAAAGAGCACTCGCCTTTGAGTGTGGATAAAATCGATCAATTAAAAAAGAAAGCTGATGAAGAAATCATAATGAACGAAAAAAAAAATGAAACAATTAGTCAGGTTAAAAATATTTCACAAGAGCAAGAAGTAAAAATTGAAAATAATAAAGGAGTTAAAGCAGAGGAAAAGCTAGATATAAATTCATTCGACCAACTTTTAAAAATTTGTAATGAAAAAAAAGAGATTAAACTTAAGTATGAACTAGAAAAAAATGTAAATTTAGTTCATTTTGAAAACAATCGTATTGAAATATCTTTTAATGATAATCTAGATAAAAATTTTATTAAAGATTTATCTTTAAAACTCTTTGAATGGACTGGAGACAGATGGATTATCACATTAAGTAAATCAAAAGGTGAGTTATCAATAAAAGACAAGCAACAAAATAAAAAAATTAAAAATATCAATTCTGCCAAACAATCTAAATTATATAAAAATTTAATAGAAAAATTTCCTGATGCAGATTTAATCGATGTCAACCCAAAAGAAGAAAATGATTAGATGACAGATTTTACTAAAATATTAGATAAGGCTAAAGAACTTGAAGCAAAGATGAAAGAAAGTCAGGAAAATATAAAAAAGATTAGAGTAGAAGGTATATCAGGAGCCAATTCAGTAAAAGTTATTTTGGATGGAGAGGGCGTAATGCAAAAAATAGAAATCTCAGATGAAACATTAAAAGAAAATAAATCTGTTTTAGAGGATTTAATTGCCGCTGCTCACAATAATGCAAAATCAAAATTGAGAGAAAAAACTAACGAAGAAATTTCTAAAACAGCTGGAGGATTTGGAATTCCTGGCTTTAAATGGCCATTATAATAAATGCAAAATACAAGTGAAATTGACGTGCTAATAAAATTAATTTCAAAGTTGCCAGGTTTAGGACCAAAATCAGCTAAAAGAATTGTTTTAAAGTTAATAAATAATCGTGATGAGTTGGTAAAACCTTTAACCAAATCACTCGTAGATGTATATAAAAACATCTCTAGGTGTAAAATTTGTGGGATCTTAAAGGCTACTTCGATTGAGTGTAATTATGATCTTTGTAAAATTGAAAAAGAAAAATATGCAAGAATCTGTGTAGTCGAAAATATTTCTGACCAATGGAGCATAGAAAGTTCAAATATATATAAAGGTTATTTTCATGTTCTAGGAGGAACTATTTCCTCTATTGGACAAAACAAAGAGGATTTATTGATTAATTCTTTAGTAGAAAGGGTTAAGAAAAACAAAATTGAAGAAGTAATTTTAGCTACGAGTGCTACTGTAGAAGGCCAAACTACAGCTTTTTACGTCCAAAATAGTCTTAAAGAAACAAAAACTAAAGTTACAAGATTAGCACAAGGTTTACCTGTTGGTGGTGAAATAGAAACTCTTGATGATGGAACATTATTCTCTGCTTTCAAAAACAGATCTGAAATTAATTCAAGCTAGATTTTTTTTCTATTCTGTTTAAATGCAGAAGAGGCTCTGTATAACCTGATGGCTGATCTTTTCCTTTAAATATCAAGTCGCAAGCTGTTTTAAATGCTAAAGAATTTTCGAAATTATCTGACATCCTTACATAGTTCCTATCATTCTCATTTTGTTTATCTACAACTTTTGCCATGGCTTTCATGATTTCCATAACTTGAATTTTTGTTGTGATCCCGTGATGTATCCAATTAGTAATATGTTGTGAAGATATTCTTAAGGTGGCTCTATCTTCCATAAGTCCAATATTATTTATGTCAGGGACTTTTGAACAACCCACTCCTTGGTCAATCCACCTCACAACATAACCTAGTAGCGTTTGTGCTGAGTTAGTAATTTCCTTATTGATTTCATCAACTGACCAATTAGGTCTATCAGCCACAGGAATCGTCAATAGATCATCTAATTTAGATTGTTCTCTTTTCATAATCTTTTTTTGTTCATCAAAAATATTTATTTGATGGTAGTGTAGAGCATGTAATGATGCTGCAGTCGGGGAAGGAACCCAGGCACAATTTGCACCAGCTTTTAAATGACTGATTTTTTCATCTAACATTTCCTTCATTTTATCTGGCATTGCCCACATACCTTTACCTATTTGTGCCTTACCTGAAAAACCACATTTAAGACCAATATCAACATTATTATTTTCATAAGCAGAAATCCATTTGGATGATTTCATATCCCCCTTTTTAATCATTGGACCAGCTTCCATGGAGGTATGCATCTCATCACCAGTTCTATCTAAAAATCCAGTATTTATAAAAAAAACTCTATTTTTCAAAGTTCTTATACACTCCTTTAAATTTGCAGAAGTTCTTCTTTCTTCATCCATAATACCTATTTTGCAAGTGTATTTTGGTAAGCCAAGTAATTCCTCGACTTTCGAAAAAATTGAGTCGGTAAATGCTGTTTCATCTGGTCCATGCATTTTTGGTTTAACAATATAGATTGATCCAGTTCTTGAATTTTTCTTTTTCTTAAAATCGTGTAACGCAGCAGTGGTTGTTATAAAAGCATCCATTATTCCTTCTGGCACTTCGCTACCATCATTTAGAATTATTGATGAATTGGTCATTAAGTGACCAACATTTCTTATTAAAAGCAAACTTCTTCCGTGTAATTTAAGACCTTTTCCCTCTTTAGAAATGTAGCTTCTGTCAGGATTTAGTTTTCTCTCTAATTTTTTTCCATTTTTTTCAAATTGTACTTTTAGATCTCCCCTCATTAGACCTAGCCAGTTTCTGTAACATGCTACTTTGTCTTCAGCATCAACCGCCGCAACACTATCTTCATTGTCACAAATAGTCGAAACAGCAGACTCTGCTATTACATCACTTATTCCAGCTATATCATGAGCAGCACTGAAAGCTTTTGGATTAATTATAATTTCAAAATGTAAGTTATTATTTTTTATAATTATTGCTGATGGCTTATTTACATCACCTCTGTGACCTACAAATTTATTTTCATCTTTAAGTTTATACTCTTTATCTTCTTTTAAAATTATAAGATTTTTATCTTTTATTTTGAGTGCAGATATATTTTTCCAACTAGTCCCATCAATTGGAATATATTTATCAAAAAACTCTCTGACATATTTTATTACTTCTTGTCCTCTATTTGGGTCATATCTTTCACTCCCCCCTTCCTCTGACTCAATAATATTTGTACCATACAAACTATCATATAAACTTACCCATCTAGCATTAGCTGCGTTGAGAGTGTATCTAGCATTCATTATTGGAACGACTAGTTGAGGTCCGGCAATTTGAGTAATTTCATCATCTACATTTTTAGTCTCTATTTTAAAATCTGATCCCTCTTCCTTTAAATAACCGATTTCGCTTAAAAACTTTTTATATTGCTCAATTTCGATTTTATTTCCTTTATTTTTTATATGCCAATCATCTATTTTTTTTTGTAAATTTTCTCTAATTTGGATCAGTTCTTTATTTTTAGGTGCCAAATCATGTACAGCATTATCAAAACCCTCCCAAAATTTTTCAGAAGAAATATCTAAATCTTTTAGTAATTCCTTATTTACAAATGACAGCAATTCATCTGAAATTTTTAAATTGTTAACATTTTGATAATTTTTAGACATAAATAATTACTAAAACCCCCATAAAACTAAGTCAAATAATTAATAGCAGCATTGACATTTTGTTGTCAATTTCCATAGTTAATATTATAGAATATGAAAAATTATCTCAACTTTGAAAGTGATATAAAGAATTTAGAAGATGAATTAGATAAACTTAAAGATCCATATAATCAAAGTGGACTTTCAGAAGTAGATACACAAAAAATTTCTCAGATACAAAACGAGTTAGATGAAAAATTAAAAATGGTATATGCAAACTTAGATCCTTGGCAAACTACAATGGTAGCTAGACATGAGGATAGGCCGAAGTCAAAATTTTTTATAGATAATTTGTTTGAAGATTTCATCCCTTTATCAGGGGATCGTTTTTATGGCGAGGATCTTTCAGTACTTTGTGGGTTTGCGAAGTTTAATGGTTTATCAGTTTTAGTTATCGGACAGGAAAAAGGAGAGGATTTAGATTCAAGAATCAAAAGAAATTTTGGCATGATGAGACCAGAAGGTTACAGAAAGACTATTCGACTAATGCAGCTGGCTGATAAATTTAATATACCAATCATATCATTTATTGATACTCCTGGCGCTTATCCTGGTGTTGGTGCAGAGGAAAGAGGCCAGGCAGAGGCCATCGCAAAATCAATAGAATGTTGTATGAAATTAAAAGTTCCAACGATTGCAATTGTTATTGGGGAAGGTGGCTCGGGAGGTGCAATCGCTCTTGCATCATCTAATAAAGTTTTAATGTTAGAAAATGCAATTTACTCAGTTATTTCTCCTGAGGGATGTGCAACAATTTTATGGCGAGATCCAAAAAAAATGCTAGATGCAGCTAAAGCAATGAAGCTTTCGGCTAAAGATTTACTAGAGCTTGAGATAATAGATGAAATTATACCAGAGCCATCTGGAGGTGCGCATAGAGACAAAGATTTGATACTAGAAAATGTTAGAAATGCTTTAAATAAAAATTTAGAAAATTTTAAACAAATGTCCCCAGAGGAAATATTTGATGGTAGAAAAAATAAATTTTTAAAAATAGGTAGAGGTAAAGGATTTATGAGTAATTTAAATGAATTAAGTTCGCTAAATTTAGAAAAAAGTAATTTTAATCACTTTTTAAAATCCAAAAAAATATTTGTTGTAGGTGCTGGACTTGCAATTTTTGTTATAGGATTAATGCTTTACTTTTTATAAAGCTCCACAACAATGTTTAAATTTTTTTCCTGTAGCCTCACATTTTTCATTTCTTGAAATTTTTCTGTCATTATTTAAGGCCAGTAAGCATTTTGGGTTATCAGATTTTATTTTAGTTTCTTGTAAATTTTTTGTTTGTGATTGAACCAAGGTAAGATTCATTAATATTGTTGTTAAATCAAGTTTCAATTTATTTAACAAACTTTCAAATAAGTGAAATGCTTCTTTTTTATATTCCACTAAAGGATCTCTTTGACCGTAAGATCTTAACCCGATTACTTGTCTAAGTTGTTCTAAATACTGAATGTGGGATTTCCAATTTATATCAATAGTTTGTAAAAATATTCTTTTTTCTATATCCTGAGATTGATCTTTACCTAACAATTTTATTCTTTCCTCCCTGGAGTCTTGAAATTTCTTATTTAATGACTCCCTTAATTCTTTATCACTACAATTTGTAAGTTCCTCTAGGTATGAATATATAAAATTCTTACCTAAAATTGATTTAAGTTTATTTTCAAAATCAGTGCTTTTAGGATTGGACTTTTTCTTTATTTTAAGTCTAATAAGGTCATCAATTATTTCGTTTAAAAAACTATTAGAATAATCAAAAATTGTGTCACTATTCATGGCATCTTCTCTTTGACTAAAGATTACATTTCTTTGGTCATTTAAAACGTTATCGAATTTAATTAATGTTTTTCTTATGTCAAAATTTCGAGCCTCTACCTTTTGCTGAGCTCTCTCTAAAGCTTTATTTATCCAAGGATGATCAATACTTTCTCCATCTTTAAGACCAAGTTTTTGTAATATATTATTCATTGAGTCTGATCCAAAAATTCTCATTAAATCATCTTCAAGACTTACATAAAAGATTGAATTTCCTTCATCACCTTGACGTCCCGATCTACCTCTTGCTTGATTGTCAACTCTTCGAGACTCCATTCTTTCAGTTCCAATTACAAATAATCCACCAAGTGATTTAATTTTTTCTTTATTCAATTTTAATTCTTCATCTGGAATCGAACCTTTCTTTCCACCAAGCTGAATGTCTACTCCTCTACCAGAAATACTGGTAGTTATAATTACAGAATTTTCTTTGCCAGCGTTTGCGATTATTTTAGCTTCATTTTCATGATTTTTAGCATTAAGTACTTCATGTTTAATACTCTCTTTGTTTAATAGATTTGAATATATTTCAGATTTATTAATACTAGAGGTAAACACCAGAAGAGGTTGACCTTTTTGATGACACTCTTTTATCTTTCTAATGATAGCATCATTTTTTTCATTCTCTGTTCTAAATATTTGGTCATTAAAATCATTTCTTATCATTTTTTTATTGGTTGGAATGACAACTACTGGAAGATTATATATTTCGTAAAATTCTTGAGATTCTGTTACTGCTGTTCCAGTACAACCAGAAATCTTATCATATAATTTGAAATAATTTTGATAAGTAATTGAAGCTAAAGTTTGATTTTCAACTTTTATGGGAATTCTTTCTTTTGCCTCCAAGGCTTGATG
The DNA here is from genome assembly GCA_902574345.1 of uncultured Pelagibacteraceae bacterium. Taxonomy (GTDB): domain Bacteria; phylum Pseudomonadota; class Alphaproteobacteria; order Pelagibacterales; family Pelagibacteraceae; genus Pelagibacter. The sequence goes on along the minus strand of CACGNF010000016.1, from coordinate 5,359 downwards.
AAGCCCGTCACCAAATCTTCTTCCTTCAAGAATTCTACCGGTTAATTCATCTATAATTTTCAACTCATCATCTTGAATGAGGTAATCTTTACCTTTTTGAAATAAATGATTTGCTCGTAAAGCTTGATTTACATGATGAACCAAACTTAAGTTTTCAGGATCATAAAAGTTATTATTTTTTAAAATTCCTGCATTTGAAAAAATTTTTTCAATATTGTTTATTCCATCATTGGTTAAAAGTACATTTTTGTCCTTTTCATCAACCTCATAGTCTTTTTCTTTTAAAAATCTGATTAATTTATCTATAGCCAAATATTGGGTTGTTCTATCCTCTGCTGCTCCAGAAATAATCAGTGGTGTTCTGGCCTCATCAATTAGACAGGAGTCTATTTCATCAACTATAGCAAAAAAGTGTTCCCTTTGCACCATTTCATCTTTTGAAAATTTCATATTATCCCGTAAATAATCGAAACCTAATTCACTATTAGTTGCATAAGTAATGTCACAATTATAATTTTGCTCTCTTTGCGAGTCGTCTTGGTTATTGTTTATGTAACCAGATGTTAATCCTAAAAAGTTATAAATCTCACCCATTTCTTGGGAGTCTCTTTTAGCGAGGTAATCATTTACTGTTACGATGTGAACCCCTTTTTCATGAAGAGCATTAAGATATGCAGCAAGAGTAATAGTAAGCGTTTTTCCTTCACCAGTTTTCATTTCAGCAATTTTAGACTCTTGTAGAACTATTCCGCCTACTAATTGTACATCGAAATGTCTTTCTCCTCTTTTTCTTCTTGAGGCCTCCCTGACTAATGCAAAAGCCTCAGGCAATATTTGCTCAATTTTTTCTCCTTTTTTAATTTTTTCTTTAAATTCGATAGTTTTTTTTGGAAAGTCCTCATCTTTTAAATTTTTGATTTCTTCTTCTAATGAATTAATTTTGTTTACAATTTTAGCAATTCTATCAAGTTCTCTTTGATTATTGGATTTAATTAGTTTTGAGAAAAAGTTAAGTGGATTTAGCATCAGTTTTTGATTTATTATTTACTTATAACCATTTATATAATCATTAAATAATTATTTTAAATAGAATGGGTATTAATTTAACAAATTTTCTATCATCTAAATCAAAAAGCAAGAGATTAAACGAATTTCAAGATCTTGATCATATTGATGGTGTTGCGATTTCTACGATTAGTGCTGACTTATATAATAGTTCTCGAGATGATTTAGTCATGTTTTATTTTAGAGATGGAGTTAACTATGCGTCTGTTTATACCCAATCCAAAATAATTTCTGAAAATATAAAATGGAATTTAAATCAAAAAGCTAAAAAAATTTTTTCATTAATAGTGAACACAAGAAATGCTAATTGTTTCACTGGTAAACAAGGTTATAAAAGTCTTGAAAAAATTGCAGAAATTATCTCTCAAAAATTAACACAAAAACAGAAAGAGGATGAAGATCAACCAAAAAAAATTAATTCAAAGGAAATAATTTTTGGATGTACAGGAACTATTGGTGAGATTTTTCCTGAGGAAAAAATAATCAATAAAATTCCTGAACTAATTGAGAAAATAAAATATACGCAAAATAAGTATATCTGGATGAAGTCCGCATTAGGGATAATGACTACCGACACTCAGCCTAAAATGGCAATGGAGGAATGTTCAATTGGTGGAAGTGACATAAAGATATTTGGAGTTGCTAAAGGCTCAGGCATGATACAACCTGATATGGCTACAACCTTAGCGTATATTTTTACTGATGCAGATTTACCAAATGATGTACTTAAAAAACTTTTAAAGAAAAATATTTCTAATACTTTTAACGCTATCAGCTGTGATAGTGATACTAGCACTAATGATATGGTTTCAATTTTTTCAACAAGTAAGTCAAAACATCCTAAAATTAAAAATGCTAATGATGAAAAAATTAAAAACTTTGATTTTGCTTTAAATAAGGTTTTATTAAATTTAGCTAAAAGAGTTGTAGCTGATGGTGAAGGTGCTTCAAAATTTATAACTGTTAATATTCAGGGGTGCAAAAATGAAGATGATGCAAAAAAAATAGCTTTCTCAATTGCAAATTCACCTTTAGTAAAAACAGCTATCTCAGGCGAAGATGCCAATTGGGGAAGAGTGGTTATGGCAATAGGAAAAGCAGGTGTACAAATTAAACATGAAAAATTGTCTATTAAATTTGGTGAGATAAGTGTTGTTTCTAATGGAAAGCTGAATTCGAATTATAATGAGGATGAAGTATCCGAATATATGAAAAGTGATAGCATTGATATTAATGTTGATATCTCATGTGGTTCCAAAAGTTTTAAAGTTTACACGATGGATTTGACAAAAAAATACATTGAGATTAATGGAGATTATCGAAGTTAGATTTGTTCTATTGAAATTTATAGAACTATTACTAAATAATTATTATGATTAAATATAAGTTGATTTGCAAAAATTGTGATTTTTCATTTGATAGCTGGTTTGCTTCATCTAAAGAGTATGAAAAACTTAAAAGTAAAAATTTTTTAAATTGCCATAAATGTAATTCTCAAAAAGTTGAAAAAACTTTAATGGCTCCTCAATTAATAAATAGAAATAGCACTGATAATCTTGAAAAAAAGAACACGAAATTAAATGAGATAAAAAACAAGATTAAAGAGTATCAAAAATTTATCAAAAGTAATTTTGATTATGTGGGTGAAAATTTTGCTTACGAAGCAAGATCATTACACTATAACAAAAAAAATAAGAAAAAAGGTATTTATGGCTCAGCTACAAAAAATGAAATTCAAGAACTTAAGGAAGAAGGAGTTGAAGCTGAAATGATACCATGGATTGAAGATAAGAGTAATTAAACTTTATAAAATTTTCCAATATAATTAATTGATTTATCTGAGCTTATCGACCATTTGTCGGTAATAACATTAAACTTCATTCCGTCTAGATTTTGTAGTTGAAGATTATATTTTTTAGAAATTTTTATTAAATCATTTGGATTTATAAATTTATCCCATTCGTGTGTCCCAATCGGTAGCCATCTTAAAATATACTCTGCACCTATTATTGCAAATAGATAAGATTTTAAAGTTTTGTTTATTGTTGCAACAAACATTATACCCTCTTTTTTTAATAGTGATGAACATGATTTTAAAAAAATATCAACGTCTTCAACATGTTCAATAATTTCCATATTCAAAATTACATCAAATTTTTTATCTATTTTTAAATTTTCTGGTGAGGCAGTTAGATAATTAATTTTTAAATTATTCTTTTTTGCATGAAGTTTTGCAACTTGTATATTTTTTTCTGATGCATCTATGCCAGTTACTTCTGCTCCTAATCTGCTCATAGGTTCTGATAGTAAACCACCACCACACCCAATATCTAATAATCTAATTTTTTTTAAGGGCTTATCTGAATTTTCAAGTTTAAAACTACTAATTATTTTTTCCTTTATATACGAAATTCTAATAGGATTAAATTTATGCAATGGTTTAAATTTACCAGTAGGATCCCACCATTCTTCTGCAATTCTAGAAAATTTCTCTATTTCTTTTTTATTTATTGTGCTAGTTTTCATTACAAGATTAACAATATATTGAAGATGTATTTAATCAATAAATTTTAATTAAAAATATTTATCATGAAAATTGTAGTATTAAAATTTGGTGGAACATCAGTTGGTACAATTGAAAAAATTAAAAAAGTTACTGATATTATCATTGAACATAAAAATAAAAAAAACAAAGTAATAGTTGTTTCTTCAGCCATGAGTGGTGTGACAAATGATTTGATCAAAAAATCAAAACAGATTAGTAACAATTTTATAGACTCCGAATATGATGTTTTAGTATCATCAGGTGAGCAGGTCGCATGCTCCCTAATTGCTGGAAGATTAAACCATAAAGGTTTCAAATCAAGATCTTGGCTAGGTTGGCAAATACCGATTTTTACTAACGGTCCTCATACAAACTCAAGAATTCAACAAGTGAATAAAAATAAATTAATCAGATTTCTTAAAGAAGGAGGGATTCCTATTATTACCGGCTTTCAAGGGGTAAATATGAACGAGAGAGTAACTACGATAGGTAGAGGAGGTTCAGATGCAAGTGCAATTATGATTGCAAAATCCTTTAAAGCACAAAGATGTATTATTTATACAGATGTAGAAGGTGTATATACGACAGATCCAAATAAATTAAAAAAAGCAAAAAAAATTAAAGTAATTTCTTATGAGGAAATGTTAGAAATGGCATCTTTGGGTACTAAAGTTATGCAGCCTGTTTCAATTCAAGATGCAAGATTAAATAGAATTAATATTGAAGTAAAATCTTCATTTATAAAAAAACCTGGAACATTAATTACAAAAAGAACAAATTTAAGTGATAATAAAATTATTACAGGAATTTCTTCAACGCATAATGATGCGAAAGTTACTTTAGTTGGTGTAAAAGATAGACCAGGTGTGGCAGCATCAATTTTTAAACCACTATCAATCAACTCTATAAACGTTGATATGGTTGTGCAAAATATTTCACCGAATGGAAAAGAAACTGATTTAACTTTTACGATTAAAGCTGAAGATCTCAACAAAACAAAAAAGATAATTCAAGAAAATAAAAGTATAAAATTTAAAAAAGTGTTATTTCAAAAAGGGGTTTCTAAAATATCAATAATTGGTGTTGGAATGATAACAACTCCTGGTGTTACTTTTAGAATGTTTCAAGCCTTAGCAAATAAAAGAATTAACATCCAAGTTATATCAACATCTGAAATTAAAATATCTGTTTTGATTAATAAAAAAGATGCTAAAAAAGCTCTAGTCACATTGCATAAAGAATTTAAATTACAAAAATAAAAAAATGAGCATTAGACCTTTTAGAGATATTAAAAGACGAAAGACCAAAACCATAAATGTAGGCAATGTTAAAGTTGGAGGTGAAAATCCTATTACAGTACAATCAATGACCAATACCTTAACATCAGATGTTAAAAGTACAATTAAACAAATTCAAGAAATACAATCTGAAGGAGCTGACATTGTTAGAGTTTCTTGTCCTGATGAGTCGTCATCTAAAGCACTTAAAGAAATTACAAAACATGTAAATATCCCAATAGTTGCAGATATACATTTCCATTACAAAAGAGCAATTGAAGCCGCAGAAAATGGAGCGAGTTGTTTAAGAATAAATCCTGGAAATATTGGAGATAAAAAAAAAATTGTTGAAGTAATCAAATCTGCTAAAGATAATAATTGTTCAATCAGAGTAGGAGTTAATGCTGGTTCATTAGAGAAAGATATACTAGAAAGATTTAAAGAACCTTGTCCGGAGGCACTGGTAGAAAGT
>CACGNF010000015.1 GCA_902574345.1 uncultured Pelagibacteraceae bacterium | reverse complement strand
AAAATTTTACAAAACAAATAGCTTTTAATGCTATCCCTCATATCGATCAATTTTCAGATGACGGTTATACTAAGGAAGAGTTAAAAATGATGAACGAAACTAAAAAAATTTTAGATACTAAAATTGATTTGACAGCGACATGTGTGAGATTGCCTATCTCTGTTTCACATTCTGAGTCGGTCAACTTACAATTCGAAAAACCTTTTACTTTGGAAAAGGTAAGAGATCTTTTGAATAATTTTGAGGGTTGTAAAGTTATTGATGAAAGAAATGATGGTGGTTATTTAACTCCAATTGAAGCAGAGGGAATGGACGAAACTTTTATTTCAAGGATTAGAGAAGATAAAACAATTAAAAATGGATTAAATTTATGGATCGTTTCAGATAATCTTTTGAGAGGCGCGGCTTTGAATGCAGTAGAAATTGCAGAAACAGTAATTAAAAACAATTACCATGGAAAATAAAAAACCATTATCCCCTCACATACAAGTTTATAAATGGCATATTTCGTCTTTAGTATCCATTTCACACAGAATTACGGGCATAATAAATATAATTGGAATTACATTAATTTGTTTGTGGGCATCTTTATTATTATTAGGTGAAAATAGTTATGAGGCTGTTAATTCACTATTAAATTCTCAAATTGGAAAATTTATTACTTTAGGTTTGACCTGGTCTTTTTGTTTCCAAATTTTAAGTGAGATAAGACATTTGACAATGGATTTAGGTTATGGATTTGAACTTAAGACAACTAAAATAACTGGTCTTTTAGTAATTATAGGGTCAATCTTTTTAACCATTATTTTATATTTGATTGGAAAAAATTTATTTTAAAATGATTGCTGCAACAAAAAAATGGATTTTTTTAAAAATAAGTGGAGCAATATTAGTTCCATTAATGGCCTGGTTTATTCTAAGTTTTATTAGTATTTATGATCAGAGTTATTCAGAGGTATTGGAATTTTTTACGAATCCATTATCTAAGTTTTTATTTAGTTTATTTATTATTACTGCATATTTCTTTTCAGCATTAAGTATTAGTGAGGTTTTTGAGGATTATATAAAAGATTATAAAATCAAAAATGTCGCAAATGGTTTTTTGTACGTATCTGCTGTGGTAATTCCATTAATTACAATTATATTATTAATTAATTTATGAGTTCTTACAAAATAATCGATCATGAGTATGATGTAATAGTCTTAGGAGCAGGTGGTTCTGGTCTAAGGGCCGCGGTTGGTTTAAGTGAGGCTGGTTTAAAAACAGCTTGTATTTCAAAAGTCTTTCCAACTAGAAGTCACACCTCTGCAGCGCAAGGTGGTATTTCCGCTGCTTTAGGAAATATGGGTGAGGATGATTGGCGTTGGCATATGTACGACACAGTTAAAGGAGCTGATTGGTTAGGTGATCAGGATAGTATTGAATATCTCTGTAAGGAGGCACCAAAGGCTGTAATAGAGCTAGAAAAATATGGTGTTCCATTTAGCAGAACTGAAGATGGAAAAATTTATCAAAGACCATTTGGTGGTATGACTAAAAATTACGGCAATGGAATTGTACAAAGAACTTGTGCAGCCGCTGATAGAACAGGTCATGCAATTTTACATACTTTATATGGACAAGCTTTAAAACATAATACAGAATTTTTTATTGAGTATTTTGCATTAGATTTATTAATGAAAGATGGAGCGTGCAAAGGTTTGATCGCTTGGAATTTAAATGATGGAACTATTCATAGATTTAGAGCTCACACTGTTATAATCGCAACAGGTGGTTATGGAAAAGTATATTATTCTGCAACATCAGCCCATACTTGTACGGGTGATGGTAATGCGATGGTATTAAGAGCAGGTTTACCATTGCAAGATATGGAATTTGTTCAATTTCATCCAACAGGAATTTATGGTCATGGCACATTGATCACAGAGGGTGCAAGAGGTGAAGGAGGATATCTTACAAATTCTAAGGGTGAAAGATTTATGGAAAGATATGCTCCTAAAGCAAAGGATTTAGCATCAAGAGATGTTGTAAGTAGATCGATGGCAATTGAGATTAATGAAGGAAGAGGAGTGGGAAATGATCAAGATCATGTCCATCTTAATTTAAGTCACTTAGATAAGGATATTATTGAAAGTAGGTTGCCTGGTATAACTGATGCTGCAAGATTATTTGCTAATGTGGATATTACTAAAGAACCGATTCCGGTTGTTCCAACAGTTCATTATAATATGGGTGGTATACCAACAAATTATAAAGCAGAAGTATTAACTGTAAATGGTTCAGAAAAAACTGTTCCAGGTTTAATGGCAATAGGTGAAGCAGCATGTGTTTCAGTTCATGGTGCAAACAGACTTGGTTCAAACTCATTAATTGATTTAGTTGTTTTTGGTAGAGCAGCTGCTAAACGTGCGGCAGAACTAATAAAACCAGGAACTCCACACGAGGAAATCAGTGAAACAGAAACCCAAAAATGCCTAGATCGTTTTGATAAGATAAGAAATTCACAGGGTGACATCGGAACAGCTGAACTAAGGTTATCAATGCAGAAAACTATGCAGTCTAAGTGTGCTGTTTTTAGAACTGAAAAAACTCTTAAAGAAGGTGTTAATGAAATAAGAAAAACTTATGACGGGCTAGACTCTTTATCAGTTAAAGATAAATCTTTAATTTTCAACACTGATTTAGTTGAAACTTTAGAATTTGATAATTTAATAAGACAAGCTGTAGTAACAGTTGATTCAGCCTATAACAGAAAAGAAAGTCGAGGAGCACATGCGAGAGAAGACTTTCCAAAAAGAGATGATAATAAATTTATGCAACATACTCTTGCCTGGTATGACGGAAAAGATACAAAAATTAGTTATAGAGAAGTTCACAAATCAACATTAACTAATGAAGTGCAATATTTTCCACCTCAGGAAAGAGTTTATTGATGGCTCAAATAGGTTTACCTGACAACTCAAAAGTAAAAAAAGGTAAATATTTTAAGGATAAAACTGGTTCAAAAAATCTTAGAAAAGTAAATGTTTATAGATGGGACCCGTCTACAGAGGAAAATCCTAGAATTGATACCTATGAAGTTGATATGGATAATTGTCCCTCAAAAGTTTTAGATATTTTAAATAAAATTAAAAATGAAATAGATCCGACTTTGGCTTATAGAAGATCTTGTGCTCATGGAGTTTGTGGTTCGTGTGCGATGAATATGGATGGAAAAAATGGCCTTGCCTGTACAACTCCCCACAAAGAAATAGATGGTGATATCAATATTTATCCATTACCGCATCTTAAGGTCAAAAAAGATCTAATAGGCGACTTGGATGGTTTATATAAACAGTATCAATCAATTGAGCCATGGTTAAAATCAAATTCAAAGTCAGAAACTAAAGAAATTTTTCAATCTAAAGAAGATAGAGCTAAACTAGATGGCGCATATGAATGTATAATGTGTGCGTGTTGTTCAACTTCTTGCCCAAGTTATTGGTGGAATGGTGATAAATATCTAGGACCAGCAGTACTTTTACAAGCCTATCGATGGATCATTGATAGTAGAGATGAAGAGAGAAATTCAAGATTAAAAAAGGTGGCTGATGAACTTAAACTTTATAGGTGTCACACAATTTTAAACTGTACTAGCGCTTGTCCAAAAGGTTTAAATCCTGCAAAAGCAATTGCTGAAATAAAAAAAATGTTAGCAACAGCTAATATTTAAACAATAGACTAATAACAATTTTTAATCTAAAAGGTCCTATTCATGAAATTAATTGAACATTTTGTAGGTGGAAAAATAATTCCCGGAACATCAAATAAAAAGGGTAAAGTTTTTAATCCAGCAACTGGTGATCAAGAAAAAGAAGTAAGAATCGCGTCTAAAAAAGATTTGGATAGTGCGGTAGAAGTAGCAAAAAAAGCTTTTCAAGAATGGTCAGCAAAACCTTCTTTAGTGAGAGCAAGAGTCATGTTTAAATTCAAGGAACTTATTGAAAAAAATTCAGATGAACTCACACAACTAATTGTGAATGAACACGGAAAGGTTTATGAGGACGCAAAAGGTTCACTAACTCGGGGCTTAGAAGTTGTTGAATTTGCTTGTGGTATTCCTCATTTGCTGAAAGGTGAATTTTCAGAAAATGTTGGCACAAATGTTGATAGCTGGTCTATGCGACAGCCATTAGGTGTAGTTGCGGGTATTACACCTTTTAATTTTCCAGCAATGGTACCGATGTGGATGTTTCCAATTGCAATTGCTTGTGGAAATACTTTTATATTGAAGCCATCTGAAAAAGATCCCTCTTGTTCAATTAAATTAGCTGAACTTTTAAAAGAAGCAGGTTTACCCGATGGCGTTTTTAATGTGATCAATGGAGATAAAGAAGCTGTCGATGCTATTTTAACAAACCCAGATATAAAGGCAGTAAGTTTTGTTGGTTCTACTCCAATTGCAAAATATATTTATGAGAATTCAGCCAAGAATGAAAAAAGAGTTCAAGCTTTAGGGGGTGCTAAAAATCATTTGGTAGTAATGCCTGATTGTGATTTAGATGGTGCGGTAAATGGTTTAATGGGAGCTGCATATGGGTCTGCAGGAGAAAGATGTATGGCACAATCAGTTGCGGTAGCAGTTGGAGATATAGGTGATGAACTTGTTTTAAGACTTTCAAAAAAAGCAGAAGCTTTAAAAGTAGGACCAGGAATGGATAAAAATTCTGAAATGGGACCTTTGGTAACAAAAGAGCATTTAGAAAAAGTAAGAGGATATGTAGATTTAGGAGTAAAAGAGGGAGCTAAGCTTGTTGTAGACGGTAGAAGCCTAAAATTACAAGGATATGAAAATGGTTTTTATATTGGTGGCTGTTTATTCGACCATGTTAAAAAAGAAATGAGAATTTATAAAGAGGAAATATTTGGACCAGTATTATCTGTGGTTCGAGTAAAAACTTTTGAGGATGCAGCAAATTTAATAAATGATCATGAATATGGAAATGGGGTGAGCATTTACACAAGAGATGGAGATGCTGGAAGAACTTTTGCGAGTAAGATTCAGGTTGGAATGGTAGGTATTAATGTGCCAATTCCTGTGCCAATGGCCTTTCACAGTTTTGGTGGATGGAAAAGATCTTTATTTGGAGATAGTGCAATGCATGGTATGGAGGGTATAAAATTTTATACAAAATTAAAAACAATAACTTCAAGATGGCCCTCAGGCATTAGGTCAAATGCAGAATTTGTGATGCCTACAATGAAATAAAAAAAATGACAAAAAAAAATAGTAAAATATCATTAATTGGTGCAGGTCAAATTGGAGGAACATTAGCTCACTTAATAGGAACAAAAGAATTGGTTGATGAAGTAGTTTTATTCGATGTAGCTAGTGGAATTGCCAAAGGAAAAGCTTTGGATATTGCCCAGTCCTCATCTGTAGATGGATTTAATGTAAAATTTTCTGGGACTGATAATTACAAAGATATTGAGGGATCAGATGTAGTAATAATTACTGCTGGAGTTCCAAGAAAACCTGGTATGAGTAGAGATGATTTATTAGGTATTAATTTAAAGATAATTAAACAAGTTGCAAATGGAGTAAAAGAAAATGCTCCTGATGCCTTTGTAATTTGTATAACTAATCCACTTGATGTAATGGTAATGGCATTCCAAAAATTTTCAGGTTTACCATCTAACAAAGTTGTTGGAATGGCCGGTATTTTAGATAGTTCGAGATTCAAATTATTTTTATCTTTAGAATTTGATGTACCAGTAAAAGAGATAGACGCGATGGTTATGGGAGGACATGGAGACACAATGGTTCCTCTTCCAAGATTTACCAAAGTATCTGGAAAACCTTTGTTAGATTTGGTTAATGACGGAAAAATTTCAAAAGAAAGATTAGAAGAAGTAAATCAACGAACTAGAGATGGTGGAGCTGAAATAGTAAAATTTTTAGAAAAGGGTTCTGCCTTTTATGCACCTGCAGCCTCCGGAATTGAAATGGCTAAAGCTTATCTCAATGATGAAAAAAAAATGCTTCCGTGTGCAGCCCAATTAAATGGTGAGTATGGAATAAAAGATATTTATGCTGGTGTGCCAATTATCATTGGAAAAAGTGGAGTTGAAAAAATAGAAGAAATTAACTTAGATGAAAAAGAAAAGTCTGAATTTTTACATTCAGTTGAAGCGGTAAAAAAACTATGGGAAGCGGCTTCTAAAATCGATCCTGATTTAGCTAAAAAATGAATATTCACGAACACCAAGCTAAACAAATCTTAAAAGAGTTTGGTGCAGTTGTCCCAGATGGAGTTTTTGCGTTTACTGTTAAAGATTTAATCGAAAAATGTAAAAAATTAAAAACTGATAAATATGTCTTAAAAGCACAAATCCATGCAGGTGGAAGAGGGAAAGCGGGAGGAGTAAAAATCTTAAATAATTTAGATGAATTAGAAAAATCGGCCAATGAAATTCTTGGGAAAAAATTAATCACGCATCAAACTGGGCCAGAAGGTAGAGAAGTAAAAAGACTTTATGTTGAAACTTCCTCTAATATAGAGAAAGAATTTTATTTATCATGTTTAATTGATAGAGCCACATCTAAAATTGCATTTATTTCTAGCAATGAGGGAGGGATGGATATTGAAGAAGTAGCAGCAAAATCCCCAGACAAAATTTTGACTAACAAAGTTGATTTTACTGAAGAAATTTCTGATGCAGAGTGTGAAAAGATAATCAAAATTTTCGATTTAGAGGATAGTTCAAAAATGGAGGCTATTTCTTTGATTAAATCTATTTATAAAATGTTTGTTAAAACAGATGCAAATATGGTTGAAGTTAATCCATTAATTTTAACAAAAGAAAAAAAGATTGTTTGTCTAGACGCAAAAATAAATTTTGACAGCAATGCTTTATTTAGACATCCGGAGATTTTAAATCTTAGAGATCTAAATGAGGAAGACCCTATAGAGATCGAAGCTAGTAAACACGATTTAGCTTATATAAAATTAGATGGAAGTATTGGTTGTATGGTAAATGGAGCCGGTTTAGCAATGGCTACAATGGATATAATAAAGTTATACGGAGAAGAGCCAGCGAATTTTCTAGATGTTGGTGGAGGAGCCTCAAAGGAGAAAGTTTCTGCAGCCTTTAAAATAATTTTATCAGATAAAAATGTTAAAGGTATTTTAATCAATATTTTTGGTGGCATCATGAGATGTGATGTTCTTGCCCAAGGTGTGGTTGATGCAGCAAAAGAAATCAAAATCAATGTTCCTTTGGTAGTGAGATTAGCTGGCACAAATTTTAAAGAAGGAAAAACTATATTAGACAATTCTGGATTAAAACTTATCTCTGCTGAAAATTTAGATGATGCAGCAAATAAAATTGTTAAGGCCATAAAATAATGTCAGTTCTTGTAAATAAAGAAACTAGGTTAATTTGTCAGGGTTTTACTGGTTCGCATGGAACATTTCACTCTGAGCAAGCAATTAAATATGGAACAAAATTAGTAGGTGGAGTCACTCCTAAAAAAGGAGGACAAAAACATTTAGGATTACCAGTTTTTAATACAGTTAAAGAGGCTAAAAACTCTGAGGGCGCCAATGCAACGATGATATATGTGCCAGCGAAGTTTGCTGCTGCAGCAATCATTGAAGCAATAGAGGCATCAATCGAGTTAATTGTTTGCATTACTGAAGGAATCCCAATTCAAGATATGTTGAGAGTTAAACTGAAATTACTAAAATCAAATTCCAGATTAATTGGACCTAATTGTCCAGGAATAATAACTCCTGATGAATGTAAAATTGGTATTATGCCAGGCAATATCCACAAAAAAGGTTCAGTTGGTATTGTCTCTAGATCTGGGACTTTAACCTATGAGGCAGTTGCTCAAACCACAGAAAATGGATTAGGTCAATCTACTTGTATAGGTATTGGTGGAGATCCAATAAATGGTACAAATTTTATTGATTGCTTAGATTTATTTTTGAATGATGACGAAACAGAGTCTATTTTAATGATAGGAGAAATCGGAGGAACAGCCGAAGAGGAAGCAGCAGAATTTATTCAAAATCACAAAATAAAAAAACCAATTGTTGGCTTTGTAGCTGGTATAACAGCACCACCAGGTCGTAGAATGGGCCATGCTGGTGCAATCATTTCTGGGGGCAAAGGTGGTGCTAAAGATAAGATTAAAAAGATGGAAGATTGTGGAATAACAATGGCAAATTCTCCCTCCAAAATTGGAAAAACATTGTTCGATAAATTGTCTGATTGAAAAATTTCTTAGTCAGTTTATATTGATTAAACATAATGTCTTCCTCTAAAAATTTAGAATTTAAAAAAACAGCCTTTCTCAATAAATCAAACAGCGCTTTCATCGAAGAAATGTACTTAAAATTTGTAAATAATGATCCTGAATTACCTGATAGTTGGAGAAAATATTTTAAAGAAGTTGGAGATGAAGACGATATAATTGTAAATGAAATCAATGGTCCTTCGTGGAGTCCTTCTAAGAAAGTTTCAATAAATAAAAAGGAAAATTTTGAAAATCAAATCACAGAACAAAATAATGATGATATAATTAAATCAAACACAAATTCAATTAAAGCCGTTGCGATGATCAGATCATATAGACAAAGAGGTCATCTAATTGCAAAGCTTGATCCATTAGGATTATTAAAATCAGATTATTTAGAGGAACTTCATCCAGAGTCTTATGGATTTAAAAAAGAAGATTATCAAAAGAAAATTTTCTTAGACAATGTTACTAATAAGCAATACTCAAATATTAATGAAATATTAAAATTCTTAAAAGGAAAGTATTGTGGTTCTTTAGGTTATGAATATATGCATATTTCAAATCCTACTGAGAGAAAGTGGTTTAGAGATCGTGTTGAAAAAGCAGATGATTTTAATTTTACACAAAATGGTAAAGAGGCAATTCTTAACAAACTGATTCAAGCTGAGGGCTTTGAAAAATTTCTTCATACAAAATATGTTGGGACTAAAAGATTTGGTCTTGATGGCGGTGAAAGCTTAATTCCTGCACTTGAACAAATAATTAAAATTGGTGGTCAGTCAAATGTTAAAGAAGTTAAAATCGGGATGTCTCATAGAGGTCGACTAAATGTATTAGCTAATGTTCTTCAAAAATCTTACAAAAGAATATTTAATGAGTTTGCAGGAGAAATAAGTTCAAAGTCTAAAGATGACACTGGAGATGTTAAATATCATTTAGGTGCTTCATCTAATAGAGAGTTTGATGGAAATTCAGTTCATGTGAGTTTGACAGATAATCCTTCACATTTAGAAGCAGTCAATCCAGTCGTTTTAGGTCAAACTAGAGCAAAACAATTTTTTCATAAAGATAAAGAGAGAAAAAAAGTAATTCCGATTCTTATTCATGGAGATGCAGCCTTCGCTGGACAAGGAGTGGTAGCTGAATGTTTTGCAATGTCTGGTCTTCCAGGACATAATACAGGTGGCACCATTCATATTATAGTAAACAACCAAATAGGTTTTACAACAAGCCCAAGATTTGCAAGATCTTCGCCATATCCTTCTGATATAGCAAAAATGGTTGAGGCACCGATTATTCATGTGAATGGTGATGATCCAGAGGCGGTTGTTTATGCAGCAAGAATTGCAACAGACTTTAGATTAAAATTTAATAGAGACGTTGTCATTGATTTGATTTGTTATAGAAGATTTGGACATAATGAGGGAGACGAGCCTTCATTCACTCAGCCTTTAATGTATAAAAAGATAAGATCTCATCCCTCAACTATCAAAGTTTATGGTGAAAAACTGGTAAGCGAAGGATCAATTACAAATGATTATTTAAATAATTCCATTAAAAAATTTAAAGATCTATTAGATGACCAATTTAAAAATGCAAAAAATTATAAACCAAAAATAGAGTGGTTTGAGGGAACATGGTCAAGATATAGACCAGAGCGTGGAAAAGACAAAAGAGGAGTTACAGGCTCTGATACGAAAAAATTAAGAAATATCTCGGATAAAATAAATACAATACCGTCTGAAATAAATATTCACAAAACAATTATGAAAATTTTAGATAATCGAAAACTTTCAGTTTCTAATGGTAAAGGCATAGATTGGTCTACTGCGGAGTCCTTAGCTTTTGGGTCACTATTGGAGGAAGGTTATCCAGTAAGACTTGTGGGTCAAGATTCAGGAAGAGGGACATTTAGTCAAAGGCATTCTGTTTTAAGAAATCAAATCGATAATTCGAGATATATCCCTTTAAATAATATTTCTAACAAACAAAAAAATTTTGAAATAGTAGATAGTTTTTTATCAGAATTAGCTGTTCTAGGATTTGAATATGGATATAGTTTGGTGGAACCTAATACTCTTACTATCTGGGAGGCCCAATTTGGAGATTTTGCTAATGGTGCGCAAGTAGTTATCGATCAATTCATAGCTTCAGGTGAACGAAAATGGTCGAGAGCCTCTGGTTTAGTAATGTTATTACCACATGGATATGAGGGTCAAGGACCTGAGCATTCATCAGCGAGGTTAGAAAGGTTTTTACAATTATGTTCGAATGACAATATGCAAGTCATGAATTGCACAACTCCTGCAAATTATTTCCATGCTTTGAGAAGACAAATGCATAGAGATTTTAGAAAACCATTAATTATTATGACACCAAAATCTTTATTACGTCATAAACATTGCGTTTCAAATTTAGATGATTTTAGTAAAAAAAATTCTTTTCATCGAGTTTTATGGGATCATGCCATTGATCCGAAAGTAAAAGGTTTTATCAAATTAAAAAAACCAAAAGATATTGAAAAAGTGATTCTTTGTTCTGGAAAAGTCTACTTTGACTTACTTGAAGCGAGAGAAAAAATAAAAAAAGACAACGTAGTGTTATATAGAATAGAGCAACTTTACCCTTTTCCTGCAAAAGCACTTGCTAATGAGCTCAAACCATATGCTAAAAAAGCAAAATTTTATTGGTGTCAAGAAGAGCCCAAAAATATGGGTGCTTGGTTTTCAGTCAGAGATTATATCCAATGGACATTAGATAATATAAAGGCTAAGAATAGTATGATTTCTTATATTGGAAGAGGTCCAGATGCATCACCTGCAACAGGATATGCCAAGAGACATGTTTCTCAACAACAAGAAATTATAAAGAAAGTTTTTGAATAAATATTGATGAGTGAAAAGATATTAGTTCCAGTTCTTGGGGAAAGTATCACAGAGGCTACTGTCTCTAAGTGGTTAAAAAATGAAGGTGACCCCGTTGAAGCTGATGAACCACTTGTTGAACTAGAAACAGACAAAGTAAATTTAGAGGTTCCTTCTCCAGTATCTGGTGTTCTTACAAAAATAAATTCAAAAAATGGATCGGTTGTTGAAGTTGGTGCTGATTTAGGATCTGTTTCCGAGAGTGAGACTAAATCTAGAGAAAATCAGGAAATTAAAAAGATACAACCCACTGTGAAAGTCGATAAGGAAAATTTTATAGATGAAGATGATAAAGATGAAGAGATGGAAGTTTTTCAAGATAATGTTGAAGAGGAGAAACCATTAGTTCTTACTAAAGAGGTAGAACCTTTAAAAGCAGAAGCTGAAATAAAAATCGATGAAACTTTATCTCCAGCAGTAAGAAAAATTGTAACTGAAAATAAGATAGATATCAGCTCTGTCAAAGGTTCAGGAAAAGATGGCAGAGTTTTAAAAGGCGATCTAATAAATTTAATGGGTGTTAATCCTCCTCCATCTGAAAGAAAAATAAAATATGGTCAAGAGGAGAGAATTAAAATGACCAGATTAAGACAAACTATTGCTAAGAGATTAAAACAAGCACAGGATAATGCAGCCTTACTGACAACATTTAATGAAGTTGATATGTCAAATGTAATGGCAATGAGGAAAGAAAATCAAGATGATTTTCAAAATCGTTATGGTGTAAAATTGGGGTTTATGTCCTTTTTCGTTAAAGCAAGTATAGTAGCACTAAAAAATTTCCCAGCGATAAACGCTGAAATTGAAGGTGATACAATTGTTTATAAAAATTATTATAATATAAGTTTTGCAGTTGGCACTGAAAAAGGATTGGTCGTACCAGTCCTCAAAAATGCAGATGAATTATCTTTTGCTGATATTGAAAAAAATATCAAAGATATTTCTGAAAAAGCAAAAAATGGAAAACTCACAATTGAGGATCTTCAAGGGGGAACTTTCACCATCAGTAATGGAGGTGTTTATGGTTCAATGCTTTCAACCCCTATTCTTAATCTTCCACAATCAGGTGTCTTAGGTATGCACAATATAGTTGATAGACCTATCGTAGTTGACGGAGAAATTAAGATCAGACCTATAATGTACTTAGCGTTATCATACGACCATAGAATTGTTGATGGTAAAGAGTCTGTTTCCTTTTTAAAAATGATCAAAGAAAATTTAGAGGAACCAAGAAGGCTATTTTTGGATATTTAAATGATAGATAAATTTCAAGCAGTGGTAATTGGTGGAGGACCTGGAGGTTATGTTTGCGCAATAAGATTGGCACAATTAGGCCTTAAAACTGCATGTATAGAGTCTAGAGGTTCACTAGGTGGTACTTGTTTGAATGTTGGATGTATTCCCTCTAAAAGTTTATTAAATTTATCTGAAGAGTTTCATAACGCACAAAGTTTATCAAATAAAGGAATTGAAATTGGTGAGGTAAAATTAAACTTGTCAAAAATGATGAAGAATAAGGAAAAGGCAGTTACAATTTTGACCAAAGGAGTGGAGTTTCTTCTTAAAAAAAATAAAGTCACTTATTTTAAAGGCACTGGAAGTTTCAAATCCAAAAATGATGTTGTAATCAAAGATAACGATAATAAAGAGACAATTATACAAACTGAAAATACTATAATTGCAACTGGTTCAATTCCAGTTTCATTACCAGGAATTGAAATCGATGAAAAAGTAATTGTTTCATCCACTGGAGCACTTAAATTAGAACAAGTCCCAAAAAAAATGGTTGTTGTTGGTGGAGGATATATAGGTTTAGAGATGGGATCAGTATGGTCTAGACTTGGTGCAGAAGTCCATGTAGTTGAGTTTCTAGACCATATAACACCAGGCATGGACAAAGAGATTTCTAGTGAGTTTATGAAAATTTTAAAAAAACAAGGAATAAATTTTCATATGAAGCATAAAGTAGAGAAAATTAAAAAGAATGACGATAATGCGATTGTCTCAACTTTAAACGAAAATGGTACCAAAAAAGATTTTGAATGTGATGTAGTATTAATATCTGTTGGTCGAAAGCCAAATACGGAGGGACTAAATCTTCAAAAAATTGGTGTGGAATTAGATGAAAAAAAGAGGGTAAAAACAGACGAAAATTTTAAAACTAATCAAAATAATATTTATGCGATAGGAGATGTAATTAGTGGTCCTATGTTGGCTCATAAAGCTGAGGATGAGGGAATTGCAGTTGCAGAAAATATAGCAGGTCAATCAGGGCATGTTAACTATGATACTATCCCTGGTGTGATTTATACCAGTCCAGAAGTTGCCTCTATTGGAAAAACAGAAGAACAATTAAAAGAATTGAAAATAAATTATAAAATTGGAAAATTTTCATTTATAGCTAACTCTAGAGCAAAAGCCATTGACGACACCGAGGGTTTTGTAAAAATTCTTGCTGATGAAAAAACTGATAAAGTATTGGGAGCACACTTAATAGGTCCACACGCTGGAGAATTAATTGCTGAGATTGGAATTGCGATGGAGTTTGGAGCAAGTTCAGAAGATATAGCTCGTACATGTCATGCTCATCCTACTTTTTCAGAAGCAGTAAAAGAAGCAGCTTTATCAGTAGACAAAAGAGCTATACACTCTTAATTGATAAATTTTTGGTAAAAAAATAATGGAAAAAGCAAGGGTAGGTATAATTGTTGATAGCCTAAACTCATCAAAACAAATTTTTGATTTTATTGAAGCATCAAAAAATTCAAATAATTACGAGATAAGTCATCTTATAATTCAAAAAAAAAACAAACAAGAAAATATAAATCTTTTAAAAAAATCGTTAGAATATATTAAAAAAAGAGGCTTAAAAAAATTCATTTCTGCGGTTGGATTTAAGGTAATAATGAATTTAGAAAAAATAATACTTAAGCGGAATGATAAATTTTCAAATTTTTTTAAAGTATACTCTTTAGAAAAATTTAATTTAAAAGAAATTGAAGTCCAACCAAATATTTCAGAGAATGGAATTTTTTATAGTTATAATCAAACAGATTTACAAAAAATAAGATCATTAAATCTTAATCTTTTAATACGTGGTGGATCTGGAATTTTAAAAGGTGAAATTTTAAATCTTTGTAAAAACGGCATTATTTCATTTCATCATGGGGATAACAATTTTTATCGTGGTGGACCACCTGGATTTTGGGAGATAATTAATAAAGATGCAAGAACTGGTTTTATAATTCAAAGATTGGCAAATGAGCTTGATAATGGAAAAGTTTTATTTAAGGGATATTTTACAACACATTGGATCTACACAATAAACCTTATCAATCTTTTTGAAAAATCAAACATTTTTCTGCATTTTGTTATAGAAAATTTAACATCAAATACTTCTGTTATAAATTTTAAGAATGTAAACCAATCTGTTGGTCCAATTTATTCATTACCATCAATATATGTTTCGATATTATATATTTTATACACTTTAAAAAATATTTTTATAAAAATTTTCAATGAAATTTTTTATAATAATTATCAATGGAATATTGCTTATAAATTTACCTCCGATTGGAAAAATACAAATCTTTCCGAAGCAAAGGCCATTCCAAATCCTCCAAATAGATATTTAGCAGATCCTTTTGTTGTCAAAAAAGACAGTAATCATTATTGTTTTGTTGAAGATTTTGATAAAAAAAAGAAAAAAGGATTTATTTCAGTCTACGAAATAAATGAAGTCTCTTGTAAAGAAATTGGTGTTGCTTTAGAGGAAAGTTTTCATCTTTCTTATCCATTTTTATTTTCTCACAATAATGAACTCTATATGTGCCCAGATACCCATGAGGCTAATGAAATAAGATTATATAAATGTATCGAATTTCCACTTAAGTGGAAATTTGCAAAAACCTTGATCAAAAATGTTTCTGCAGTTGATACTAATATTTTTTATAAAGATAAAAAATGGTGGTTATTAACAAATTTATCAAACAGCAAACTTGAGGATCACGACTCCCAACTACATATTTTTAGCAGTGAAAACATTTTTTCTGATAAATGGGAAGCTCATAAAAAAAATCCAGTAATATTTGATCCTTTTTTTGCAAGAAATGCTGGATTAATAATTGAAGATAATAATATTTATAGAGTTTATCAAAGACCTGGTTTCAATAAATATGGTGAGTCATTAGGTGTAGCAAAAATTGAAGAATTGAATGAAGATAATTATAAAGAAAATAGT
>CACGNF010000014.1 GCA_902574345.1 uncultured Pelagibacteraceae bacterium | reverse complement strand
CATTGCCTGACTTTTCATTTCTAAATACATTTTGAATAGCGTATCTTTTATAAATTGATGGAAGTTTTTGATTATTTTGAGCAACAAATCTTGCTAAAGGACTGGAAAGATCGTATCGAAGAGTAATATTCTTTTCACCATCATTAAAAGAAAAAACATCAGACATAGGATTATTATCATCCTCTGCAAGAAAGGATCCTATATTTTCTGCAATTTCAAATGATGGAGTTTCTAAAGGATCGAAACCATATCTAATAAAATTATTCTCAATGACTTTTAATAGTCTTTTTTTGAGAATTAATGTTTTATTCCATCTATCTTCAAAACCTGAAGGTAATCCAGGAATTAATTTATTTTTTTCACTCATTTTTTGGTACCTTGAGTAGGTTACGCTCCTACGACTTCGGATCCACAAACCGACGTGATACTATTTCACCATCAAGGCATATCCTTTTTTGTTTTATCTTATTTTGTTGTTATTTAAAAT
Organism: uncultured Pelagibacteraceae bacterium; assembly: GCA_902574345.1. Classification (GTDB taxonomy): domain Bacteria; phylum Pseudomonadota; class Alphaproteobacteria; order Pelagibacterales; family Pelagibacteraceae; genus Pelagibacter. Next base: position 15,268 of record CACGNF010000014.1, on the reverse strand, counting down.
TATAATATAAATGATTATTCGCTAGCTTTAGCCAGCATGGAAGTGAGTGTGCGCAACTCTACTAGTTCCTTTAAGAGCTTTTCTTAAAGTACTTTTTGATGCTAATTTGTTTATCTCAAATTTTTTCATTGAAAGCTTTTTAGACAAAAAAAACGATAATGCAACCCCTAAAAGAAAAAGGACGTATATCTACTAGTAGATATATCGCCCTTTTTACAATTTTAGAAAATTAGTCTAATTTTTTTAAATTTACTGCTGAAGGGCCTTTGGGACCATCTTCAAGAGTAAATTCTATTTTATCACCCTCATTAAGATATCTCATACCCGCTGCTTTAACTGCGCTTGCATGTACAAACGCATCTTTTTCTTTATCGTCTCTTTCTATAAAGCCGTAACCTTTTTTGCCGTTAAACCACTTTACTTTTCCTTGTATTGTACTCATCTTATTCACTCGTCCTTTAGTTATTTATTTTGATATGAGGTTAAGTTCTTTTAAATTAATTTCAAGATATTTTGATGGTGCCTCGGGAAGGATTCGCACCTCCGACACAAGCCTTTTCAGGGCTCTGCTCTACTCCTGAGCTACCGAGGCAAAAGGTCAACCCCTAAAGATTATTCTGCCTTTTGTGAGGTCATATGGTGTCATTTCGACTGTCACATTATCACCTTGTAATACTCTAATTCTGTTTTTTCTTAATTTGCCCGCTGTATGAGCTGTTACAACATGACCATTTTCAAGCTGAACTCTAAACATAGCATTTGGAAGTAAATCAGTTACCTTGCCTTTGAATTCAAGTAAGTCTTGTTTTGACAAATTTATTTTCTCCTTATTCTTTTTTTTACAGATTGAGCATGTCCTGCTAACCCCTCGTAATTTGCAAGAGTTATAACTGATGGCCCAAGACTTTCAATACCCTTTTTTGATAAGTTTATGTAAGAAATTCTTTTATAAAATTCATTGACGCTGATACCACTAGAATATTTTGCTGACCCATTAGTTGGCAATATATGATTTGATCCAATGTTATAATCTGTCATTGCCATAACTGCATATTTTCCTAAGCATATTGAACCAGAATTCTTAATTTTGGGTATCAAAGATTTGTAGTTTTTTACGTTCAATTCCAAGTGTTCAGGTGCAATTTTATTTACGATATTAATTATTTTACTATCGTTTGCTACATACATTAAAATTCCATTTCTCTTTAAACTTTTTTTTGCCACAGATTCTCTTGGAATACTTTTTAATTGTTTTAAAATTTCCATCTGGACTTTACCAATTAGTTTTTTGTCTTTTGAAATTAATATACATTGTGCTTGAGGATCATGTTCTGCTTGACCGATTAAATCACTTGCAGCCCATTCAGGATTTGAGAATTTATCACAGACAATAGTTATTTCAGAAGGACCTGCAGTCATACCTTCGATTCCAACATCTCCAAAAACTTCTTTTTTTGCCGCTGCTACATATGAATTCCCGGGTCCAACTATTTTATCAACTCTTTTAATTTTTTTAGTTCCATAGGAGACAGCTGCTATAGCAGATGGACCACCAATAGAGTAAATTTCTTTAATTTTACATTTTCTTGCTGCGTATAAAACAGCCGGATTTTGGTTTCCCTTGAAACCTGGGTTTATCATTACAATTCTTTTAACTCCCGCAACAATTGCTGGTATAGCATTCATAAGTACACTTGATGGATAAGATACAAGTGAACCTGGAACATAAATTGCAACAGAATCTAATGGTAAATATTTATATTCAAGTTTGTTTTTAAATTTATCTGTATACGAAATATTCTTAAATTTTTGTAAAGAATGAAATTTGTAAATTCGATTATAGGCTGTGTCGATTGCTTTCTTAACTTTAGGGTTTAAAGATTTTATTAACTTAGTAATTTTTTTGGCACTAGGAATGATTGTGGTATTTCGATTAAATTTCTTTTCATATTTAATCAATGCTTTATCACCATTCTTTTTTACGTCGTTAATAATATTAGTTACAGAGACTTTGTCAGATTTGATGCTTTTTCTCCTTTTAAAAAGTAAATAATCCAAATTTTTATCGAAATTTTTAGTTTTACTATTTAATATTTTCATAATTATTTAATTTCGTTTTGATCCTCAAGCCGCGCTTCGATAGTTTCTGTTGTCAAAGCTATGTGGGCATTATTATTAAAAATAAGATTTATTTCATAATCATCATTATTTTTCAAATAATCAATTCCAATTAACTCTAAAACTAAATCTTTATTTGATTGATTGATATTTTTTGATCTTACTTTATCAACAAAATCAAATCGACAGATACTATTGATTTTCTTACCCTCTTGATCAGTTTCAATTTTAGTTCTTTCAATTGATAACAAAAAAACCTTATTAGATGCCAGATACTTTATGTCTGTCACTTTAACTTTTGCACCAGAACTACAAGCAGAAATCATTTGTAGCCCCTCTTGATCATTTGCAATTATTTTTGCTAAATATTTACTCATTATTTCAATCTTTTAATTTTAACACCAATTTTTTGTAATTTATTTTCAATATTTTCATATCCTCTCTCCAAGTGATAGACTCTTCCAACAATACTTTTACCATTCGCCACTATTGCGGCTAATACTAAAGCAACACTGGCTCTTAAGTCACTAGACATTAATTCAGCACCAATAAATTTGGTATTGCCTTCAATCAATGCTTTATTGTTTTGAATATTTATTTTCGCGCCTAGTCTTTGCAACTCAGCAACATGCATAAATCTATTCTCAAAAATACTTTCAGTTATAGAACTTTTCCCAACGCTCTTGCACATTAATACCATTAATTGAGCTTGAAGATCTGTTGGAATACCTGGAAACTCTTTAGTTTTTATATTTTGAATAGGTTTGATTTTGTCAGGTCCTTTTATAAAAATTTTGTTATCCGAAGTTTTAATCTTTGCCCCAACTTTTTTTAATAGTTCTATTTCAGTATTAATTATTTTTGGGTCTAAATTTTTAATTTGTAGATTACCTTTAGCAAGCGTTGCCGCTACACAAAAAGTTCCCGCCTCTATTCTATCAGCCATAACTGTATGACTCGTTTGATTGAGAGAATTTATTCCTATGATAGTGCAGGTTCTTCCAGACCATTTTATATTCGCACCTGCTTGACTCAAGAATTTTGTTAAATCTTTAATTTCAGGTTCCACGGCACAATTTTTTAAAATTGTTTTGCCTCTTGCTAAACATGCAGCTATTATAGAATTTTCTGTAGCGCCAACACTAATTTTGGGGAAATTTATTTTTTTGCCTTTAAGTCTTCCATTTGATTTCGCTAAAATATAACCATCTCGTATTTTATATTCCATTCCCAACTTCTTTAATGCACTAAGATGATAATTTACAGGTCTCGCACCTATAAGACATCCACCAGGCAAAGATGTTTTAGATTTATGAAATTTAGAAATTAATGGACCTAACACCAATATTGAACCTCTCATTGTTTTTACAAGTGAATAACTTGCAAAAGTTTTCATATTCTTTTTATTAATAATTTTTACAGTTTTTCTGTCTTTAGATAAAATTATTTTTGATCCAAGAGATTTTAATAAATTAAGCATAGTATCTATATCTCTTACTCTAGGTAAATTTTTAATAGTTACTGGTTTGTCAAATAATAAAGTTGCTGCAAGAATTGGTAGAGATGCATTTTTAGAACCTGAAATTGAGACTTTACCCTTGATTTTACAAGGACCATTGATCAGAAATTTATCCATAAATTACTTTTTTATTTTAGCAACCTGTATGGTGGTTTGTCCCTGATATTTACCGTTTTTTGATTTATATGTCGTTTCTGGCTGGGTATCTGATTTAAAAAATAAAAATTGAGCAATACCCTCGTTTGAATAAATCTTTGCTGGATTAGGAGTTGTGTTGCTTAATTCGATAACAATATTACCCTCAAATTCATTTTCAATTGGTGTTACATTACAAATAATACCTGTTCTCGCATAAGTACTTTTTCCAACACAAATACAAAGAACATCTTTTGGAATTCTAAAATATTCAATGGTCTTTGCCAGAACAAATGAATTTGGTGGAATTATACAATATGGCCCCTTTCGCTCAATAAAGTTTTCATCAGAAAAGTTTTTTGGATCCACTAGCGAACTATTAACATTTGTAAATATTCTATACTCATCAGAAATTCTGACATCGTAGCCCATGCTACTTAGTCCATATGATATTTTCCCCCCGGAGACTTGATGATCCAAAAATGGTTCGATCATCTTATGCTCTTTACACATTTTTTTTATCCAAGAGTCTGGTTGAATGGACATTATTTTGTTTTCTTTTTATTTTTTTTTTGAAAAATTTTTCTCTTTTTTAAATTTTTTCTAAGCGCAATGCTTAAGCGCTCAATTTTATTTTTAGTAATCATTCTTTATTTGGATTAGTAAGGAAATCTAAAGTTATTGGTTTAGATGTATCTAAAGCTTTATCTTTATTATCATCTTTTTTAGGACCTTCTTTTGCTAATCTTTTAGCTTTTTTTTCAGCAAGTTTTTTCTCTCTTTTCGCTTGCTTTTCCATGAGCTTAGCACTTTTGGTTGATTTATAATCGTAATGAATACCCATAAAATTTCCTTGGTAAGATATAAATCAAATTAATCAAAAAATTAAGGCAATAATTTGGAAAAAATGCACTATTATCAATAAAAATAGAATTGATCCTAATGCTCCTATAGTTAAATGGCATAACGTGTCCATGGTAAGGATAAATTCCAAGTTCGATTCTTGGTGGGAGCACCATTAATTTTTATAAAAAAATTTTCTCAAAATAATTGATATTAAAATTAAACTTATAAAAGCTAAAAGTGGAATATAAATTTCGGGAGAAACTATTATATCAACAATTTTTGGAACTTTTGAGTTCTGCTCGATAACTTTATCTAATCCACTTCCAATAGAAACGATTAGAAATGTCCCAGGAATGATCCCTATTAAAGTTGAAAAATAATAATTTCTTAATCTAACATTAAAAAGAGTTGGTAAAAGACATTGTAATTGCCATGGGATTCCACCTATCATTCGATAAATTAATAAATACATAAATTCTGACTTTTTAAATCTATTTTCAAGTTCTTTAAATTTTTTTAAAAAGTTATCTCTTATGTAGTTTTTTAGAAAATAATTTCCAAATAAATATAATAGTGTAGCACCAAAACTTAGACCAATAACAACAATTAAAGTACCTATCCACTTTCCAAATATGAAACCGCCAACGAGGGCGATTGGTGAGCCAAATCCCAAAAATGGAAAAACCCATAATATTGTGAAAATTAGGAAAATTATAGATATTAAAAATAAATTAGAATTTTTTAATTTTAAAAAATACAATCTGTTATCTTTAATGAAGTCATAAGAAGTTATTTCTTGGATACTAAATTCTGAAAAAAATAATAATACAAATATAGTAAGTAAAACTAAGTATGATAAACCTATTATTATTTTAATTTTCTTAGCTTTTTCCATCATGGTTCATGGTATTTATAAATCTTCTATTTGCTATTTATATATTTAATTATTATAAAGGGCGAAATTTTATATAAATTTAACCACTTTTATGAAAAGAACATATCAACCATCTAGGAAAAAAAGAAGCCGAACCCATGGTTTTAGATCGAAAATGAAAACCAAGGGAGGTAGAAAACTTTTAAAACGAAGAAGAGCTAGGGGAAGAAAAAATTTAACAGTATCCTCTACTGTAAAAAAAAGAAGAAAATAAAGCCAGCTCAATGAAAAGCAAAATTGTTGCTCTTTCAAAGAATGAAGACTTTAAAACTTTGCTCAAAAAGAAAAAAGTATCAAACAGATATGTAACAATTTTTTTTGGTAATATAGATAAAAAAAATAATCAAAAACTTAATATTTCTTTTGTAACTAAGAAGAAGATAGGAAATGCTGTAAAGAGAAACAAAATAAAGAGGAGACTAAGGAATATTATGAATGATGCTGTTAAAGAAATATCTCTAAAATATCACTATTCATATCTTGTTATTGCTAAGTCAACTATGCTAAATAATGAATTTAAAATTATAAAAGAAACCTTATTTCAGGATTTTAAAAAAATTAAATAATGAACATTTTTACAATTATATTTATAAAATTAATTCAGGGTTACAAATACCTAATAAGTCCATTACTTGGTAACTCTTGTAGGTACTTTCCATCTTGTTCCGATTATAGCATTGAAGCATTAAAAACTTATGGTTTTTTTAAGGGTGGATATTTAAGTTTAAAAAGAATTCTTTCATGCCACCCTTTTAAAGAAGGTGGAATTGATCCCGTAAAAAAAGAAATAAAAGTTAAAAAATAATGGACTCTAAAAATACAATAGCGGCTATAGCTTTATCATCTGCTGTAATTGTTTTGTGGGCATTATTCTTTGTTCCAGAAAAATCAACAGTGGATCAAAACATTGTTGAAAAAGAAAAAATTGAACAAAGCGGTGATGCACCAAGTTTAGAGCAAAAGGAAACACAAATTACAATTTCACGAGATGATGCATTAAAAGAAAGTGAAAGAATTCAATTTGAAAATGATAATATTATAGGTTCAATATCATTAAAAGGTGCATCAATTGATGATTTAACTTTCAAAAATTATAAAGTAACCCTCGATAATGAACAAAGAGTAACTTTATTAGGACCTCGAAATATTAAGGAGGGATATCTAATAGATAGTGGTTTTGTTACTTCTGATAAAAATATTGATGTTCCTAACTCAGATACAATTTGGTCAATAGAAGGTAATAACAAACTCACAAACGGGTCTCCAATAAAACTATCATGGTCCAACGGACAGGGTCTAAAATTTGAAAAAATAATATCGTTAGATGATAAATATCTTTTTACTGTTAAACAAAAGATAATTAATGAGAGTAATAATAAATATGATTTTTACTCATATGGACAAATAATAAGAAATGAAATTCCGGAAATAATTGATTTTTTAATTCTTCATGAAGGACTCATTGCAACTTTGGATGATGAATTAATAGAGGAGGATTATGATGATATTCAGGAAAAGAAGTTTACTAAAATAGCTAATAAAGGGTGGTTAGGGATAAGTGATAAATATTGGATTACTTCCTTAATACCTCCAAAAGATAAAGAGTTTAAAACAACATTCGACTATAAAAATAAATTTAGAGCAAATTTTATTTCTACAGATCCTTTGGCATTAAATGAAAAAAGTTCAATTGAAGAAGAATTACAAATTATCGTTGCTGCAAAAAGAGTGGATGTGATAGACGGATATGCTGAAAAACTCAACATAGATAAATTTGATTTAGTTATTGATTGGGGATTTTTATACTTCATAACCAAGCCTCTATTTTATGGAATTGATTATTTCTTTAAACTACTTGGAAACTATGGTTTGGCAATTATAGCTATCACTATTTGTATTCGTTTAGTTTTTTTCCCATTAGCTAACTTTTCATTTAAAAGCATGGCAAAAATGAAAGTTCTTCAACCAGAAATGGTTCGCCTAAAAGAGTTGCATAAAAATGATAAAATGAAACTTCAACAAGAAATGATGGCTCTTTACAAAAAAGAAAAAGTAAACCCAATGTCAGGTTGTTTGCCAATTCTTGTTCAAATACCTGTATTTTTTGCATTATATAAAGTTTTGTTTGTCACTATTGAAATGAGACAAATGCCATTCTATGGATGGATTCATGATTTAAGTGAGAGAGATCCTACAAGTATATTTAATATTTTTGGTTTGTTGCCTTACGACGTTCCAAGTTTCTTGGTTATTGGGGCTTGGCCAGTAGCAATGGGAGTTTCAATGTGGGTGCAACAAAAATTAAATCCCGCACCTACTGATCCAATGCAGGCTAAAATTTTTGCTTTCTTCCCGCTTTTCTTAACTGTAATACTCGCACCATTTCCAAGTGGGTTAGTTATTTACTGGACTGTTAATAATATTTTAACAATGGCTCAGCAAGTATTTATTATGAGAAGAACAACAGTCAAAACGACAACCTAAATTTTAATTTAAATCAATTAATGGACTTAAAAAAAATTCTTCCTGAAAACGGACCTCCAATAAACGAGGTTAATAAATATATAGAAAAATATAAAAATGACTTGATAGTCATTAAATATGGAGGAAATGTTTTAATTGATAGAAATATCTTTGATAATTTTATTACTGATTTAAGTATTTTAAATAAATTAGGTCTTTCAGTTATTGTAGTTCATGGTGGAGGTCCAAGAATCAAGAGAGAGTTAGATAAATCTAATATTCAATCGAAATTTATAAGAGGGCTAAGAGTCACTGATGAAAAAATTATAAACATTGTTGAGTCAGTCCTAATAGATTTTAACAATGATATTGTTAGCTCTTTGGACAAAAAAAATACAGAAGCAGTTTCCATTCACACAAAAAAAGATAATATTATTGAAGTCGTACCAGAGGCAAAAGAACTGGGTTTTGTTGGCCTACCAAATAAGATCAATAACGATATTTTATTGAATATAATTCAACAAAATAAAATACCGATTATTTCACCATTAGGCTTAGATAAAAATAATCAAACACATAATATTAATGGTGATACTGCGGCAATGGCTGTAGCCAAATCTGTCAAATCAAGGAGATTACTATTGATGACAAATGTTGATGGTGTTTTAAATAAAGAAAAAAAACTTATAGATGAAATATCCTCATCCGAAATATTAGAGATGGTAAAAGACGAGACAATTACTGAAGGAATGATACCTAAAATAAGTGCTTGTCTAGATGCTGTTAATAATGGAGTTACAGCAGCAGGTATAATTAATGGTACAAAACAGCATTCTTGTTTATGGGAAATTTTCTCAGACAAGGGATCAGGTACATTAATAAGAAAATGAACTTAAAAGAAAAAAAATATCTGCTACTTGATCTTGATGGAGTTTGTTATGGAAAGCACAATAACTATTCTTTAGAGCGTGTATTTGGTCAAGTTTCAAAGAGGATGACTCAATTTATATCTGAAAAACTTAAAATTGATAAAGATAAAGCTAAAGAATTACAAACAAATTATTTCTATAAATATAATACATCATTAAGAGGATTAATGGTCCATAATGGAATATCACCAGATGAATTTTTATCTTACGTCCATGAAATTGATTTATCATTTATGAAAGAAGATAAAATTATGAGAAATGAGCTTAAACAATTAGATATGGAAAAATTTATCTTCACCAATGGTAGTGCTGAACATGCTGCTAATATTTTAACTCACTTGGGAGTGTATGATTTGTTTGGAAGAGATAAGGTTTTTGATATTAAAGACGCTGGTTATGTACCTAAACCAGAAGCAGAAACCTTTGACTTAATGGTAAAAAAATTTGGTATAAATCCAAAAGAGACTATTTACATTGAAGATATAGCTAAAAATTTAAGTATAGGTCACGAACGAGGTTGTACAACTGTTTGGTTAATTAATGATGAGCATTTTGGAAAAATGGATGCAGACAAAGATTTTATTTCACACAAAATTGAAAATCTGTCTTTATTTCTAAAAGAAATAAGGCTATTAAAAAGTAATTAGTTATGTCTTTAGAAAAAACAATCAATGATGCTTGGGAAAATAAAGATCAGGTAAACCAGAATTCTGATCAAAATTTAAAGGATGCTATTAACCAAGTTATTGCTGATTTAGATAGTGGCAAATCAAGAGTTGCCGAGAAAGTAAATGGAGAATGGGTAACTCATCAGCACCTTAAGAAAGCTATAATGTTAAGTTTTAGAATTTACCCAATGGAAAATTTAAATGGTCCTTATAGTAGTTGGTATGATAAATCACATTTATTAAAAGGTAAAACTGCAGGGTGGACTAAAGCTGATCATGAAAAAGCAGGTTTTAGAATGGTTCCGAACTCACCAGTAAGAAAAGGTTCATTTGTCGGAAAAAATGCTGTTCTTATGCCATGTTATGTAAACATTGGAGCATATATTGACGAAGGAACAATGATAGATACTTTTGCAAGAGCTGGTAGTTGTTGTCAGATAGGTAAGAATTGCCATATTTCTGCAGGTTCGGGTGTTGGTGGAGTGCTAGAGCCCGCGCAAGCTTTACCAACAATCATAGAGGATAATGTATTTCTTGGAGCGATGTCAGAGGTAGTTGAAGGCGTAATTGTTGGAGAAGGTTCAGTTTTAAGTATGGGTATGTATATCGGTCAATCAACAAAAATAGTTGAAAGGAAAACTGGGAAAATTACTTATGGCAAAATACCACCTTATTCAGTTGTAGTTCCAGGCTCGTTGCCTGATAAAAATAATTCTTCTGCACCATCCTTGTATTGTGCAGTAATAATTAAACAAGTTGATGAAAAAACAAGATCTAAAACTTCTATTAACGACCTCTTAAGAGACTAAAATGAAAACTTTAAATGAGTTAAAATTAGCTAAAGAGCTAATTAGATTTCCTTCCATCACCCCAGTTGATGCTGGAGTAATGAAATTTTTAGAAAAAAAATTAAAAAAATTAGGTTTCAAAACAAAAATATTAGAATTTAAAGAAAAAGGATTTCAGCCTGTGAAAAACTTATATGCAAGATTAGGATCTAAGAAACCGAATTTTATGTTTGCAGGACATGTTGATATTGTCCCTCCAGGAAACATTAAGGATTGGACAGTAAATCCGTTTAAACCATCTATCAAAAAAGGCCATTTAATTGGGAGAGGTGCAAATGATATGAAAAGCTCTGTTGCAGCTTTTGTGTCTGCTATAAGCACTTTTTTATCAAAAAATAGAAAATTCAACGGATCAATAAGTTTACTTATTACAGGAGATGAAGAAGGTGATGCAGTAAACGGCACCAAAAAAGTTGTAGATTATTTAAAAAAAAGGAAAGAGAAAATTAACTTTTGTCTTGTTGGTGAACCAACAAATCCAAATAAATTAGGTGAAATGATAAAGATTGGACGTAGGGGTAGTTTAACTGGTAAATTAAATATTTTTGGTCAGCAAGGCCATGTTGCATATCCTCATAGAGCTAATAATCCCTCAACTATAATTGTAAAAATTTTAAAAGAATTAAAAGATATTAAATTTGATAGAGGATCAAAAAACTTCCAACCTACAAACTTAGAGGTTACAAAAATCAATATAAATAATAACGCTGATAATGTTATCCCGGCTATGGCTGAGGCAACATTTAATATAAGGTTTAATAATAAACATTCGTCAAATTCTATTAAAAATAGACTTAATAAAATTTTTAAAAAAATAACCAAGAAAAATAAATCAAAATTTAAAATTGATTATAGAGTTTCAGGTGAGGCATTTCTAACAAAGCCAAATGAAACAACGCACATGATACAAAATATCATAAAAAAAGTGACCAAAATTAAACCGAAGCTATCTACTACAGGTGGAACCTCAGATTTAAGATTCATAAGAAAAATATCACCTGGATTAGAATTTGGGCTTGTTGGAAAAACAATGCATAAAGTTGATGAAGCCGTATCTTTAAAAGATTTGAAAAATCTTAAGAAAATTTATGAAAACATTTTAATTAATTATTTTAAATGAAAACAGCGATCATAAATTCTGACTCCTATGAGAAACATAACACTGGCGATGGTCATCCTGAGCAGCCTAAAAGAGTAATTGCTATAAAAGAAAAGTTAAAAAAAAGAAAAGACCTAATCTGGGATAAGCCAGATAATGTTCCTGATGATATATTGTCTATGACACATTCAAAAGACTATATAAATAATTTAAAAGACTCTTTTCCTCAAAAAGGCCTTAAGTATCTAGATGGCGATACTGTTGTATCGCCTGAAAGTAAAAAAGCAGTTTTTGATGCTGCAGGCTCAACAATAAGAGCAATAGATGGAATAGAGAGTAATCAATTTAATAATGCATTCTGTTTGGCTAGACCACCTGGGCACCATGCTGAAAAAAATAAAGCTATGGGATTTTGTTGTATATCAAACGCGGGAGTAGCAACAAACTATTTAGTGTCAAAATATAAATACAAAAGAATTGCCTGTGTAGATTTTGACGTGCACTGGGGTAATGGAAATTATGATGTCATGCGCAATAATAAAAATTCATTATATATTTCTACGCACCAATATCCTTTTTATCCTGGGGGTGGAACAGATAAAGATAAAGGAGACTTTAATAATTCATTGAATATCCCTTTGCCCGCTGGGACGAACTCCGAAGAATATTTTAATGCATTTGATAGAGTGTTAGAAAGATTAGTTCAATATAAACCAGATTTTCTAATATTTTCAGCAGGTTTTGATGCACATAAAGATGATCCATTAGCTCAATTTCAACTTAGTTCAAAAGATTTTTATGAAATTACTAAAAGAACATTAGCGGCTACTAATAAGTTTACCGCAGGTAAAGTTGTTTCTATACTTGAAGGTGGATATGATTTAAATGCTTTAGCAGAAAGCGCTAACGAACATGTCAATGCATTGGTAGAATTCAATTGATAAATATCTAGCCCATCATAAATCAACTTCATGAAACTATACAAAATAAGAAAATCAAAAATTGATAATAAAGGTCGTGGACTTTATGCTACTAAAAATATCAAAGAAGGTACAAAAATTATTAATTACTTAGGAAAAATAATTACAAATAAAGAAGTTGAAGAGTCAAATAAATATGACAATAAAAAACCTATTTATCTATTTACTCTAAATAAAAAATATACCTTAGATGGTGATTTCTCATTTAATATTGCTGGATTGGTAAATCATAGTTGTGATGCCAACGCACGTTATGATGGCAAGGGTTCAAAAATTTGGATAACAGCTGATAGAGATATTAAAAAGGGCGAAGAGATAACTTGTGATTATGGTTTTAGTTTTGATAAGGAAGATTACAAGCAATTTCCTTGTAAATGTAAATCAAAAAATTGTTGTGGTTTTATAATTCGTGAGGAAAGTAGATGGCGAATACACCGAAAGTTTGCGATGAGTAATAAAAAAAAATTAATAAATAACTTTCGTTAAATAGAGACCTTGAGGTGGTGCAGGTGGAGCACATAATTCTCTTTTTTTAGACTGCATTACATTTACAAATCTTTTTAATGTCCATTTTTCTTCCCCAACATATTTTAAACAACCAACCATAGACCGAACTTGTTGTTGTAAGAAAGATTGAGATCTGAATTCTATTTCAATCTTATTTTTTGTAGATCTAATTTTTACAGATTTCATAGTCTTTATTGGATTTTTAGCCCTACAACTCGATTTTCTAAAAGTACTGAAATCTTTAGTACCAATCAATCTTCTTGCAGCACCTTTCATCAATTTTAAATCAAGATCTTTTATAATATGCCAGCCTCTATTTTTATCTAAAACTGGTCCACTAATCCGATTAATAATCACATAATTATAAACTCTCATTTTAGCTGAAAATCTAGCATGAAAATTATTACCTCTTTTTGTAATTTTAAGTATTGCTATTCCATCTTTATTTAAAAAATGATTGATTGATTTTAAAAACCTATCAATTTTGATAATCTTATTTTTACAATCAAAATGTGCTGACTGTTCTTTGGCATGTACACCAACATCTAATCTTCCAGCCCCATATATTATGATTTTTTCTTTTAAAAGTTTTGTAATTTTCTCTTGTAATAACCCCTGGACAGTTTTTCCTTTTTTTTGAATTTGCCACCCCCTAAAATTAGTACCCTCATATTCAATTAATATTTGATACCTAAACATTTGATAACTTTAAGCCCTTTTTAATTTGAGAGCCCAACATGAATTCGCTAATTTTTTGTGGTCTTTTTCCTTGTCTTTGAATTTCGAGAATCTTAATAGATTGGTTTTTATTACATGCTACTTCCAGCTGATTTGAAATTATTTCTCCGACTTGACCTATGCCATTACCAATTTCGGCTTTCAAAATTTTATATCTTTCGCCATTAAAACTAAAAGAAGCACCTGGGGAGGGAAATAATCCATTTATTTTTCCAATTATTTTAGAGGCATCTTCGTCCCAATCAATCCGTGACTCCTCCTTATCAATTTTTTTTGCATAAGTAGCTTTTGAATGATCCTGATCAATAAACTTCGCCTTATCTTCAAGTATATCATCCACATTATCTAAAATTTTTTCAGCAGCTAAAGCGGATAGTTTTTCTGAAATTTCTTGAGCATTTTGGTTTTGATCTATTTTGATTTTATAAATATTACTAACTGGTCCGCTATCCAATTCTTTTTTGATCTTCATAATACTTATGCCCGTTTCAGGATCTAAATTCATAATTGATCTCTGGATTGGCGCTGCGCCTCGCCAACTAGGAAGAATTGAGGCGTGAATATTCACAAAACCTTTTTTAGTTAAGTTTAAAAAATTTTCAGGAATTATTTGTCCATATGCACACACTATTGCAAGATCAGCATTTAATTCTTTTAAAAATTCATACTCTTCTTGATTATCCTTCAGTGTCTTAGGTGTTCTATAATCTATATTTAAAGTTTCAGAGATGCCCTGAATTGGACTTTTGTTAATTTTTTGTCCTCTATGTGATTTTTGTGGTGGTTGAGTAAAAACCACAGAAATATTATAACCATTTTGATATAGAGATTTTAAGATAGGAACACAAAATATTGGGGTACCCATAAAGATAATCTTATTTGCCATCTTTAAACTACTATTCTGTCTGGATTTTTTTTAATTTTTGAAATTTTTTTTATGATAAAATCTTTCTTTAATTTTGATAAATGGTCAATAATTAATTTTCCATCTAAATGATTTATTTCATGTTGAATACAAGTAGATAAAAGCCCATCACATTTAAGATTTTTCTTCTCCCCCTTTTCGTCAATATATTCCACCTCACAAATTTTTGGTCTCTCAATTTCAATAAAAGTTTCAGGTATTGATAGACAACCTTCTTCGTACACCGATGTCTCTTCGCTTAAGTTTTTTATTACAGGATTGATTAATGCAATTGGTTGATTTTCTTCATCCTTATTCGAAACGTCAACAACTAAAACTCTTTTTAGTATACCTACTTGAACTGCAGCAAGACCAATTCCCTTCGAGTGGTACATTGTTTCAAATAAGTCTTCAATTAATTTTTTTTCATTAATTCCAACTTTTTCAATTGGATCAGATATTTTTTTTAATATTTCATCTGGAACAGTAACAATTTCTTTAAGCATAATAAATAATTAAACTAATTTTTAAACTTTTAAAGGAAGAACTTTAAGCAATATCTTATTTCTCATCCAATCAA
>CACGNF010000013.1 GCA_902574345.1 uncultured Pelagibacteraceae bacterium | reverse complement strand
GGGAGGAAAAAATTATTCTGGCTTTCCTATTGGTCCAAAATGGAAACCTGGCTTTACAAAAGCAATCCAGTATTGGGTGCCTTCAATTGCAACAAGTGCAATTACAATTTATGAAGGAAACGAATTTAATGAATGGAATAGTCATGCTTTAATTACATCATTAAAAGATCAATCCTTAAGAAAACTAATCTTCAATGATTTGTCCAACATAAAAGAAGATGTAATTTTTAAAAATGAGATTGGACGAATTAGAGATATCCAGGTTCATCCAAAAAATGGAAAAATTTACTTTTTGGCGAGTGATAACCTTTGGCTGATGGAGAAGGCTAAATAGATCTTAGTGATTATTGATTTCTTATAAGAGGATAAACCTTTGGATTTAAATATTTAATATTAGTTAATAATATTAATACCAACGTTACTAAACCAATGGATAAACCAAGATAAATCAAAACTTTAAGATCAAACTTCCAGAATAACTCAAATATATTTTCAATAATAAATTTTGAACCAACTACAGCAAACAAAACTGCAATCATTATTACAGATATAAAAATAATCATAAATTCAATCAGCGAAGATAAAACAATCTCTTTTTTTTGAAAAACCTAAAATTTTAAAAACCAAATTTTGGTATTCTCTTACTTTTCCTTGGACCATTATTGCACTTGATATTACAATTAAACCAATGACGATAGTGACTGTTGAAATGACGATAACTGCTATGAAAACTTTATTTAAAACATTAGTTACTTTATTTAAATAATCAGCAATTTTAATCATTGATAAACTAGGGAAAATTTCAAGCATTTTTGTTTCATCAAATTTATTTAAATTATAGAACTTTGTGGTTGCTAAATATTCGTGAGGAATATTTTTTGCAAAGTCAGGGTTAAAAAGCATTGCAAAATTTATATTTAGATCTCTATAATCAACTTGTCTAAAGTTGACTATTTCACCATCAATTTCTCTACCGTAAATATTTAAAGTAAATATATCCCCTAATTTAATATTAAAATCTTTTGCAACCTTAGCGTCTAATGATATTTGAAGTTGATTTGGTTTAGACAAATCCCACCACTTACCATCAATAATTAAATTGTCCTCAGGAACTTCTTTTGTCCAAGATGATCTCCGTTCACTGCCAATAACCCAATAACTATCATTTTCAGGTGTAATATATGTGTTTGGATTTATACCATTAATTTTTACTATTCCTGAAGAAACCATTGGCACAATTTCAATATTTGCACCAGGATCCATTGATAAAATTCTTTGTTCAAACTTTTCACGCTCTCCATTTTGAATGCCCACAAAAAAATAATCAGGAGCGATGTCAGGTATTGATTTTGCTATCTCTCTTTTAAAATTAGTTCCAACTAATGCCAAAGTCAAAAGTAATGTAACACCAAGGCCTAAAGACATAATTGTAATAGGTGTAATACTTTTTGATTGTGTAATATTTTTAATAGATACTTTCAAAGGAGTGCTTGAATTAAATTTAAACTTTTTTAGAGAAAATATGATTAACTTTGAAAGTAAAAAAAAGATAATCAAACAAATAAAAAATGCCCCAAAATACCCAAGACTATAAACAAAATTTTCTGATCTATAAGTAAATATTAAAATCAAAATCGATAACATTATAATACTCATGCCAATTAATTTTTTTGAATAATAAAATTGTAAGTTTTGGAATACATTTCTAAATAGACTTGAAGCTTTGACTTGATCGATAGAACTAATTGTAGGAATCGAGAAAATTATCAAAACTAATAAACCTATCAAAAATATTTTTAAAAAATTAAAAAAAGAAAAAAATAAATTTATCTTAAGTCCAAAGCTACTTGACAAATATTTGTCTGCTAATGGCACAATTAATAAACTACTTAAATACGCTGAAATAGTAATTATAAATAATAATATTACCAATTGAAGATAATAAAGTTTTTTAATATTACCGGAATAGAAACCTAAAGCCTTTCTTACTGCTATAGACAAGTTATTTTGATTTATAAAAGACAAAAGAGTATTTGCAATTCCAATACCAGCAATAAGCATCGCACTTATTGAGACTAGGGATAAAAATTGTGAAAAGTTACCAATTACTCTTTTTAATCCACTTGCTGCATTTTCTGGATATCTAATTTTTACCTTTTGATCATCTTTAAAAACACTTTCGATTTTTTTTATGATTGTTTCTGGATTATCATTGGTATTAAATTTTACTTTATATTCATAATTTAAAAAATTTCCTATTCCGTTAAGTTTTAAGATATCTAAAGTTTGTTTACCTGTTAAAATCCAATCTCCAAAAGTCACAAATCCACTTACATCTGGAACAGATCTTACCTTACCAATAACAAGAAATTCTTGATCTTGAATTTTTACAATTTCATTTGTTTTGATATTTAGGGTTTTTGATAAACTCTCATTAATTAAAATTGTATAAGGTTCAGTTTGCATTCTTTCATAAGCATCAGCAGGTTCATAAGTTACTTCACCATATAAAGGATACTTTTGGTCAACTGTTTTTATTCTAGTAAATAAAGATTTATTCTTCTTTCGATTTGTTGTCGAAAGCATTGTACTGAATTCAACCATCTCTGATATAGTTGTAAACTCTTCAACTTTATTTAATAAATCTATATTTCCTTTATTTCTGTTATAATCAATTTCTAAGTCTCCACCTAAAAGCTCTTTAGCATTTTCTTTGAGTTCCTTTTTTAAACTATCCTCAATAGTAAATATTGCACTTAATATAAAAAGACTAATGAACAAAGTGATGATTATACTAGAGATTTTTTTATAGTTCCTTTTTAAATCTCGCAGAGCATATATTAAGATAAACTTGTATTGATAAAAATTATTTAATTTTTCCATCTTTAATTTTAATTTTTCTGCTTGCACGATTAGCAAGTTTTGGGTCGTGTGTTACCATAATTAATGAAGAACCCTCCTCTTTAACATACCTAAATAAAATTTTAGAAATCATATCGGAATTTTCTGTATCTAAATTTCCTGTGGGTTCATCAGCTAGAATTAGCTCTGGCTTCATAGCAATAGCTCTTGCGATAGCGACACGCTGTTGTTCTCCTCCAGATAACTGACTGGGTAAATTATTTAGTCGATGTTTTAAGCCAAATCTATCTAAAAGAGATTTTGCTTCTTTTTCAGGATTTTTAAATTTATTCAATTCGAGAATTAAGGTTACATTCTCTAGGGCTGTATAATTTGGGATTAAATAAAAAGACTGAAAAATTATACCAATATTTTTTTTTCTGATTTTTGATACTTCATCCTCACTTAATTTTGTAATTTCGTGGTCTTGAAAGTATATCTTGCCTGAAGTTGGACGCTCTAAACCACCAATTAACATGATTAAACTTGTTTTTCCTGAACCACTTTCACCTACTATTGAAATAGTTTCTTTTTTTTTTGTGGTCAAATTTATATCTTTTAAAACACTAATATTGTCTTTACCAGTTTGGTATTTAAGATTTATCTTTTTTAATTTAAGAAGAGTATTCATGAACAAAAATTTTATTATTAAAATAATTATTATCTGTCTACTAACCATTAATGCATATGCAATCGAAAAGATTGTATTATTTGGTGATAGTTTGATGGCTGGTTATGGTTTGTCTGATAACAATAGTTTACCAGTCGTTTTAGAGGAGAATTTAGAAGCAAAGGGTTATAATATTGAGATTGTTGATGGCAGTGTTTCTGGTAGTACATCGTCAGGGGGATTAAATAGAGCTGATTGGACTTTGAGTGAGCCAGATATAGATCTAATAATTTTATGCTTAGGGGCTAATGACATGTTAAGAGGCATCCAGCCAAAAGAAACAAAAATTAATTTAGAAAAAATTATAAAAATTGCTCAAGATAAAAATATTAAAATTATCCTAGCTGGGATGATTGCTCCAACCTCGCATGGTTTTTCTTATAAAAAAAAATTTGACAAAATTTTTCCTGATCTAGCCAAAAAATTTAAAATAGAGCTTATTCCTTTTTTACTTGAGGGAGTGGCCATGAAGCCCGAGTTTAATTTAAGTGATGGTATACATCCAAATGAAAAGGGCACCATAATAATCAGTAGAACTTTAGAGGAGACAATTATAAAAACTTACAATAAAAAAAATTAGTTTTAGTGGAAAAAAAACCTTATCACCATTTACCAGACGGTACCTTTAGAAATCCTAAGGGTTCACCAAAACCAGATCCTAATGTTAAATGGTCCTTCAAAATTTTTAATAGAGAGAAAAAAAAGCTTGATATGACAGTTCCCAAAGAACATGTTACTGAAAAAGAGAAAGTTCTAACAGACTTAAAAAAATTTCAAGAAGACGATTATGTAGCATGGATTGGCCATGCAACATTTTTAATTAAGCTTGGTGAAACAACAATTATTACAGATCCGGTATTTTCAAAAAATGCTGGGCCGCTAATTTTTGGACCTAAGAGATTTACCGAACCAGCACTAAAATTAAACGAAATTCCACAAACAGATATTTTTTTACTCACCCATAATCATTATGATCATCAAGATATGATGACGATCCGGCGATTTCCTTTTAAAAATTCTAAAGTTTTACTTCCATTAAAACTTGGTAAATATTTTACCAGAAATGGTTATAGCAATGTGAATGAAATGGACTGGTATGATAAAATTGAAATAAATAAAAATTTAAAAATTACTTTTTTACCTGCTGTGCATTGGTCAAAAAGAAGTCTAACAGATACTAATAAAACTTTATGGGGAAATTTTTTGATCGAATATAAAGATATAAAGTTATTATTTGGTTGTGACACTGGAGTAGGAAATATTTATAAAGATATAGGTAATAAGTATGGTCCAATTGATCTTACATTTATAAATATTGGTGCCTATAATTTTTATCCAATAATGCCTTATAAAGATAAGTCGGTTTATCACACAAATCCAGAAGAAGCTTTAGAGGTTGCAAAAAATTTAAATAGTAAAAAAGTGATTGGAATGCATTGGGGCACGTTTGTTTTATCCCTAGAACCAATCATGGAGCCACCTGTAAGATTTAAAGCTGGAGCGGAAAAATATGGATTTAAAAAAGAAGATGCAATTATTTATAAAATAGGTGAATTTGGATCTTTAAAAAAATTACTTGATTATAATTAATCATCTAAAATTTTCTTTTTAGCTTTTTTAAATTCTTCTTCTGTTAAAACACCATCTTTAAGGAGTTGATTTAATTTATTCAACTCATCTGTTAACTTTTCATTATTATCAGATAAGTTGTCTTCATGGTCCTGGTCTTCTAAGCTCTCATTGGATTTATTTTCTCTTTTGGCCTCAAAACCTTTCATGATAGCTGTTCCACCCAAGTAAAGGACAAATGCTAAAATTGGTATCGCTAATCCAAAAAAAATTATTTTTTCCACAATTTAATCCTCATCATCTTCTCTCCAATTCTTTTCATACATTAACCAAGCAGCATAAATTACTGAAAATGTTCCAACTATCATACCATAATCAAATCCAGTTTGTTTATCATATAAATACCAACCTAATTGTGTTGCGCCAATTGGAGGAACTGTCAGTATGAGCATGAGAAGTGCAATTCTATAGGGGTATTTGGGTTTTTTCATAACCTATCTTATCAAAAAAAATTTGTTGAATTCAATATTATGCTTGCGATCTTTTGAAACAGTCAATCGTATTTTTTAGCAAGCAAGCGATTGTCATTGGACCAACTCCACCAGGAACAGGTGTGAGTGCTTTGGCATTTTTTGAAACTTCATCAAATGCAACATCACCAACGATACCTCTCTCAGTTTTATTAATTCCAACATCGATCACGATAGTGTCTTTTTTAACCCAATCACCTTTAACTAACTCGGGAATACCAACAGCTGCAATAATAATATCAGCTTCTAAACACTCTGCTTTTAAATCTTTTGTTTTAGAGTGTGTTATTGTAACAGTGCAATTTTCTTTTAGTAAAAGTTGCGTCATTGGTTTACCATTTAAATTAGATCGACCAACAACAACTGCTTTTTTACCATTTAAGTTAGGTTCTATCTTTTTAATTAGTAAATAACATCCTAATGGTGTGCATGGAACAGAACTCTCATAACCTGATGAAAGATTTCCAACATTCATTGGATGAAATCCATCTACATCTTTTGATGGGTCAATCGCTTCAATAATTTTTTGTTTATCAATATGTTTTGGTAATGGTAATTGAACTAAAATACCTGATACAGAATTATCTTTATTTAACTCATCTATTTTCTCTAAAATAACTTTTTCTTCAACACTATCTGGATATTTAATCACATCGGATTTAAGTCCAACTTCGTTAGCAGATTTTTCTTTGTTTCGAACGTAAATCTGACTAGGAGTTAAGTCTCCAATCAAAATTACTGTTAACCCTGGAACTTTATTATACTTAATTTTAAGATCAGATACTTCCTTTTTAAGCTGTTCCCTTAATAGTGCTGCTTCTTTTTTTCCATCAATTAAAATCATATATTCTAGAATATCATTGGTGCGATGTAGAGCTTCATACACATTTCTATAAACCAAATCAATAGCAGTAAAATAATTGGAGAAATATCTAACGCTCCCAAATTTGGTAAAAATCGTCTTATTCTTCTTAAAAATGGTTCCGTCAACCTGTAAGTAAAATCTAAAACTGCATAAACAAATCTATTTTGAGTATTCAATACATTAAAAGCGATTAACCAGCTGATGATAACATTGGCAATCACTACATACGAATAAAGTTTTAATAATTGTAAAACTAAATAAAAGATAGCAATCATTTTTTTTCAATATAAATCGAAGAACTTGGAAATGCGAAAGAGGCCTTATTATTTTCAACAATTTGTTTTATTGCAATTGCAAGTTTTTCTTTTACTGAAAGCCATTCGTTCCAACTATCCGATTTTGTGAAACAACGCACATACATGTCTATAGAACTATCTGAAAACTTATCGACCCTAACTGCAATTCCTATATTAGTGTCAAAATCATCACTTTTTTTTATGTGATCTTCAATTTGATCTCTTATATTTTTTAATTGATCAACCGAAGTGTCATATTGGAGAGTAATAATCCAGCTAATTAACCAGTTTGAAGTTTCACTTACATTTACTACAGCATTTTCTGCAAATTGAAAATTTGGAATTATTGCTAATGATTTATCGAATTTCCTGATTGTTGTTGATCGAAAACCAATTTTTTCAACAATACCCTCAATTATTCCATCAACAGAAATCCAATCACCGATTTTAAATCTTTTTTCAACTAATACCAAAATCCCAGAAATTAAATTTTTAAACAAATCTTGAGCACCCAATGCAACTGCTACTCCAAACAAACCTAAACCAGCAATAATTGGTCCAATCTTTATTCCCCATAATTCTAAGACTGCTGCAAGCCCTAGTATGAATATTAATATCTTTAAAGATTTAATAATCCATCCAATGAGTTCTCTTGTTAATAATTTATCAAGACCACTTAAGATATATGAGACTGGTTCTATAATTTGATGAATAACCCAAAAAATTAATATGGTTATTAGAGTTCTATTTATAGTATCGACAATTTCTCTACCTTCCATAGAAAATGTCATGTAATAACTTGCTATAAAAAAACCTAAAACAATTGGTAAAAATCTTGCAGGACCAATTAAAGATTTTACGAAAGTATCATCTAATTTATTTGTTGTTCTTTTTGAGATAATTTCTAACTTTTTGATTACAAGTTTACTAATAAGACCTCTGAAAATTAAAAAAATTAAAAAAATTCCTAAACCAATTAATATTTGTAAGATATCAACACCTAAAATACCTTTGTTCCATACCGATAGAAATATTTCAGAAAAATTATTAAACAATTCCATAATTAAATTTTATATAACAAAAACTCTTCTTCTCCAGGATTAAAAAGAAATATTTTTTTCCATTTAATTTCATTCAATATAGATGAAGTTTTCTCGCCAATACACGATAAATTAGTATTCATCCATAAGCTTTCAAATTGATGATTTTTGACAAAACTCAAAAAACTTTGAGCACTATTCTGTGAATAAATATAAACCATATCAGGCATGTTCAATTTTAAATCTTTTATAAAACTTTCATTGAATTTTTGATTATGTTTTACTTTATAATTAATCACTCTTTTTATTCCATAGCCCTCTTTCATGAGTTGTTGATCTAAATCAACAGATATAATTTCACCGCTGACATAAAGTAACTTTTTACTTTTTGTCTCGTAAGTTTGTAAAATTAACTCTTTTAAATTAGAAACATTACCCTCTGCAGCTATTGTGTTTTGAAATCCTGATGATCTAGCTTTTTTTTCAGTTAAATTACCAACACAAAAACATTTGATATTTTTGTCTATTTTATTTTGATCTAAATATTTCACTGCATTAGCACTGGTAAAAATAATTCCTCCATATTCAGAAAATTTAATTTCCTCATAATTAACCTTTTCAATATTAATCAGTGGGATGTGCGAAACTTGATGACCTAATGATTTAAACTTTAAAATCATTTCTGAACAATCTTCCAGTGGTCTTGTTAATAAAATATGCATATTATTTTTTGTAAGAATTATTTGATTGCTTTTTTAAATTCTGCCCAATTTGTTTACCTATCTCTTTAAATTTATCAATCTGGCCAGATTTCTTTTCATAAAATCTTTGAGAGCCATCTATTGAAAAAAGTTCTGCCTCAACTACAATTGTATCACTTTCTATTTTTGAATAAACGCCTATTGCTGTTTCACAATCTCCCTCTAAAACTTTGAGGACATTTCTCTCAGCATGAGCTCTTTTATAGGTTTCTTCATGATTTACTTTTTTTAAAATTGAAATAATTTCTTTATCTGCTTCACGACATTGAAGTGCAATTATTCCTTGTCCAGCACTTGGTATGATTTCTTGTGCTGAGAAAATTTCAGCTATTTCATTCTCAAGATTTAAATTTTTAATCCCTGCATAAGACAAAATTATTGCATCATAATTTCCGTCTTTTAGTTTTTTTATTCTAGTATCCACATTACCTCTAATTATTTTGCATGTTAGATCAGATCTTAATTTTTTAATTTGAAATTCCCTTCTAAATGAAGATGTTCCTATAATTGATTTCAGCTTAAGATCATTTAATTTTTTCTTGTTATTTGTTATCAAAATTTCTCTTGGATCATTTCTCTCTAAAAAACAGTCTGTTTTAAGTCCGCTGGTTTCTGTTGCTGGCATATCTTTTAATGCATGTACTGCAATGTCGATACTTTTATTCTCTAACTCTTTTTCAATTTCAGTTGAAAACAATCCTTTACCTCCTATATCAGACAACCTAGCATCTTTAACTTGATCACCTTTTGTTGAAATAGATTTAATTTCAATATCATTTGTATCTAAAACAGTTTTTTTAATAATTTGTTCTTTAGCTTTTTGAGCATACAACAATGCTAATTTACTACCTCTTGAACCTATGATAATTTTTTTAGTCATAAATAAATTTATTTCTTTCTTGTATTGGAAATGTACAATTATTAAAAACTATTTGTATGAGTAAAAAACCCTTAATTCTTGGAATTGAAACTAGTTGTGATGAAACAGCTGCCTCGGTTATAACTGAGAATGAACAAGGGAAACCTATTATTTTATCAAACATTGTCTCTAGCCAAACTGATGTTCATAAAGAATTTGGAGGTGTAGTTCCAGAGTTAGCAGCCAGATCACATATCGAAAAAATAGATTTAATCGTGAAGAAAGCTTTGGATGATAGTGGAATAAAAATTAAAGATATTGATGCAGTGGCTTCGACTGCAGGTCCTGGCCTAATCGTTTGTTTATCAGTAGGCTTAAGCTTTGGGAAAGCTTTTGCCTCTTCAATAAACAAGCCTTTTATAGCTGTAAATCATTTAGAAGGACATGCATTGAGTCCGAAATTAGTTTCAAACTTAAATTATCCTTACCTCTTGCTTTTAATTTCGGGTGGTCATTCACAATATTTAAATGTTCAAGGTCTTGGGAAATATAAAAGACTAGGAACAACTATTGATGATGCGCTAGGTGAAGCTTTCGATAAAACTGCAAAACTTTTAGGAATAGAATTTCCTGGAGGGCCCCAAATCGAGCTTTGGGCAGAAAAAGGTGATCCAAATTCTTATGAATTACCAAAACCAATTATCAACAAGGGTGGTTGCAATTTGTCATTTGCTGGTCTTAAAACTGCAGTCCTCAAGATAAGTAAAACGATTAAAATAGAGCAAGATAAATTTAATTTGGCAGCTTCCTTTCAAAAAACAATTGAAGAAATATTGAAAAAAAAAACCAAAATTGCTTTTAATGAATTTGAAAAACAAAATGATATACAAGATAAAATTTTTGTCGTTGCGGGTGGTGTAGCAGCAAATAAAAAAATAAGATCTATGCTGATAAACTTGTGTAAAGAAAATAATTATCAAAGTGTTTTTCCACCAATAGAAATATGTGGGGACAATGCTGCAATGATAGCAATGGTAGGTTTGGAAAAGTTTAAATTAAAACAATTTAATGAACTAGATCATCCAGCAAAACCGAGATGGCCCTTAGATGAAAATGCATTATTTTTAAAAGGTGCTGGAGTTAAACTTTAATGCAATATTGGTTACTTAAGTCAGAACCTGATGTTTGGTCAATTGACCAACAAAAAAAAGCTGGTATTAAAGGTGCTCCTTGGGATGGAGTAAGAAATTATCAAGCTGCCAAAAATTTAAAATCAATGAAAAAGGGAGATCAATGTTTTTTCTATCATTCAAACATAGGAAAGGAAATTGTTGGTATTGTTGAAGTTATCAAGGAAGCATATTTAGACAAGACAGATAAATCTGGTCGATTTGTTGCTGTTACAGTAAAGTTTCTGAAAAAATTAAATAAGCCAGTAAGTCTTGAGGATATTAAGAAAAACAAGCAATTAAGCCATTTATCACTGATTAAACAAAGTAGACTATCTGTAATGCCAATAGATTCTAAAAGCTGGAAAATTTTAAATAACATGGGTAAGATTTAGAAAAAATATTTATGCCTAAAAAAAAGAAAAAATCTAAATCAAGAAAAAAAACCTCAAAAAGAAAGAAGGTTAAAAAAAGAAAAAAAAAAATTAGAAATAAGATTAAAAAAGTTAAAATTAAAAACGAAGGCTCAACACAAGAACTAATTTTTAAAACAAAACCAGAGTGGGTTAAAAGTGGTTTAATTAATAAATCTCAATATCAAAATAAATATACCGACTCTATCAAAAATAATAATGCTTTTTGGAAAAAAGAAGGAAAAAGAATTACATGGATAAAACCATATAAAAAAATTAAAGATGTTAAGTATAGTAAAGATGAAGTTAAAATAAAATGGTTTGAAGACGGAACTTTAAATGCGTCTGCTAATTGTATTGATCGACATTTAAAAGATAAAAAAGATAAAACAGCTATTATTTGGGTAGGTGATGATCCTAAAGATACTCAAAAAATTTCCTATAAACAACTTCATCAAAAAGTTTCAAAAGCAGCTAATGGTCTAAAAAAATTAGGGATACAAAAAGGAGATAGAGTAACAATATACTTAACAATGATACCTGAGCTGGCTGTTTTGATGTTAGCTTGTGCAAGAATAGGGGCCATACACTCTATAATATTTGGCGGGTTTTCAGCAGAGTCTATTTCTGGAAGAGTAAATGATTGTAAATCAGAATACATTATAACAGCTGATGAGGGTGTTAGAGGTGGAAAAACAATTCCATTAAAAGCAACAACCGATGAAGCGCTAAGTAATTGTCCTGATGTTAAAAAATGTATTGTTGTCAAAAGAACAGGGAACTATGTTTATTGGGACGACGATAGAGATGTTTGGTATCACGATCTAATTAAAGATGTCCCAAGTCATTGTGAACCTGAAGAAATGAGCGCAGAAGATCCTTTATTTATTCTTTATACATCTGGATCTACTGGTAAACCGAAAGGTGTGTTACATACAACGGGCGGATACATGGTTTATGCGTCCATGACTCATCAATACATATTCAACTATAAGCCTAAAGATATTTATTGGTGTACTGCAGATATAGGTTGGGTAACAGGTCATAGTTATATTATTTATGGACCTTTATCTAACGGAGCTACTACAATAATGTTTGAGGGAGTACCAAATTATCCAGACAGCTCAAGATGGTGGCAGATTGTTGATAAATATAAAGTTAATACTTTTTATACTGCTCCAACAGCTATCAGGGCCCTTATGCGAGAGGGTGATGATCCAGTAAACAAAACATCTCGAAAATCTCTAAAATTATTAGGTACAGTCGGAGAGCCTATAAATCCAGAGGCTTGGATGTGGTATTACAAAACAGTTGGAAACTCAAAGTGTCCAATCGTAGATACCTGGTGGCAAACTGAGACTGGTGGAATTTTAATTGCACCTCAAACAGGAGCTATACCTTTGAAACCCGGATCAGCAACAAAACCTTTTTATGGAATTAAACCTGTTCTTGTCGATAAAGATGGAAAAGAAATTAAAGGTGCAGGAGAAGGAAGACTTTGTATAGCTCAGTCTTGGCCAGGCCAAATGCGAACTGTTTATGGCGATCATCAAAGATTTATTGATACTTACTTTTCTCAATTTGATGGAAAATATTTTACTGGGGATGGGTGCAGACGAGACAAGGATGGTTATTACTGGATCACTGGACGAGTAGATGATGTAATAATTGTATCAGGACACAACTTGGGTACTGCTGAAATTGAAAGTGCTTTTGTTGCTCATCCTAAAGTTGCTGAAGCTGCTGTGGTTGGTTATCCACATGACATTAAAGGAAATGGATTATATTGTTACGTAACTCTTAATGCAGGTGAAACTGAGACAGGAGATCTTGAAAGAGAACTAAAATTATGGGTTAGAAAACAAATAGGTCCATTAGCAACTCCTGACTTGATACACTTTACCCCAGGGCTTCCAAAAACAAGATCTGGAAAAATAATGAGAAGAATTCTTAGAAAGATTGCAGCAAATGAACATGGTCAATTAGGTGATACTACTACTTTAGCTGATCCAAGTGTTGTTGATAGTTTAGTTGATAATAGAAAAAATACTTAAAAACCTAATCTTTCTTTAAATTCTTTTTTAACAACATCCCATTTGAGTATGACTGAATTCAAAACTATTTTACGATCTAAAGTTTTTAGCTCCTCTGCAATTGGAGCCCACTTATACAAAGATAAAGCGCTCGGATTAAAAGGAAGATCACCATGATAGGTATCCCAATTTATTTTTTGAAATCTTTCATCAAAATTCTTTTTGGTGTTCTCAATAATATCTAAAGGCATTTTGTTTGAAATTTCATCGTCTAGGATTTTAAAAAAAATTTCTTTAGCTTTATTAGTATCTTCATAATTTGTAGTTGCTTTTAAATATGAGAAAGTAAAAAACGTAAGATCTTGTAAAGCTACAGCATAGATATTCCACTTAGCTAAATTAACTGACTTCATGAATACATCATTTTCAAAATGAAGAACATACCTGGTCCCCATCCTGGTCTTCAAATATCCATAGAGCGTTACTTGAGAAACCCATGCTGATTTCGTTTGAATAAAATCCTCTAATTCATCTAATGATCTTATTTTTTTTTTAGGGATAAATGCCTTAAAAAGGGCAAATAGATAGATCCTGAAATCCCTCAAGGTAAGATCTTTCCAGGTAAGTTTATATTTTCCCATAAAATAAGCTATTTTTGATAGTTATAACCCAAAAATCGGACTAATTTGAACAATTTTAACACTTTAAATCTCTTCGATAATGGTTATGGTTTTTGCCAGTTATAACTAAAAAGAGAGAGGTATAAATGTCAAAACAAGAACAACACTGGGAAAAATCCAGAGGTTTGCTATTCATGACACTAGCAATCTGGTTTGTATTCTCAATTGGCATCTTCTTATTCGGGGCTGAAATGAATGAAGTTACGGGGCCATTTGGTTATCCGTTAACTTATTGGTTCACTTGTCAAGGTTCTCTTGGTGCTTTCGTAATCCTAATTTTCTGGTTTGCGAACAGACAGGAAAAAATTGATGAAGAGTTCGGCTTCTCAGAAAGAGGGGATGACTAAATGATGAAAGGTAATTTTATAGACAATTTACCTAAGGTTTATGGAATCTATACAGGTGGTTTTTTAGCTTTCATAATCATTATGTCGATTGGAGAGCAGATGGGTATGACATCGAAAGCAATTGGAATTTGTTTCGTTGCTTTTACAGTAGCCATCTATGCTATAATTGGTTATCTATCACGTACAGCTCAAGCTGATGCTTATTACGTAGCTGGAAGACAAGTGCCAACTGTATTCAACGGAATGGCAACTGCAGCAGACTGGATGTCTGGTGCATCATTCGTTGCAATGGCAGGAGGTATTTACTTCAAAGGTTACGGATATATGGCACTTCTTGTAGGTTGGACTGGTGGATATGTATTAGTCGCATCTTTATTAGCACCATACTTAAGAAAATTTGGCTGTTACACAGTTCCAGATTTCATCGGTACAAGATATGGCGGTAATTTAAGTAGATTCATGGCGGTGGTAGTATTAACTGTTGCTTCATTTACTTATGTGACTGCACAAATTAACGCTACAGGTACAATTGCATCTGTTGCACTTGATATTCCATTCCAATACGCAGTTTATGTTGGATTAGTAAGTATCTTACTATGTTCAATGTTAGGTGGTATGAGGGGAGTAACTTGGACACAGGTTGCACAATATATTGTGCTAATCATAGCTTACTTATTGCCAGTATTCTGGATCAGTAACAAAATGGGTGCGGGTTTCTTCCCACACTTCATGTTAGCTGATGAAGTATCAAGAATTGCTGAATTAGAAGCTCAGTTTGGTTTTGTGAAAAACTCTGCTGAAAATCTAAAAGAGGTGCCAAAAGGTTTGGCTGGTATAACTAAAGCTCACTCAGCGGTGAATGCAACGCCTTGGGCGTTTATTTCATTAGCACTAGCAATGATGATGGGAACAGCTTCATTGCCTCACGTGATGATGAGATATTTCACTACTCCAAGTGTAAAAGCAGCTAGAAAATCAGTAGGTTGGTCTTTATTCTTTATCTTCCTACTTTATTCTTCTGCTCCAATGTTAGCGACACTATCTAAGTTGTCATTGATTGATCCAACATTACCAACAGGTATTATTGGTAAATCAATTTCAGAAGTCCAAGCGATAGATTGGTATCAAAACTGGAACAGCGCAAACTTAATGTTTGTAAGCGACTTTAACGGAAATGGAACTCTTGAATTAAATGAGTTTTTCATGGGTGGTAAAGCTGTTGTGTTAGCAACTCCGGAAATAGCTGGATTACCATACGTAATCTCAGGTCTAGTTGCTGCTGGAGGTATGGCTGCTGCCATGTCAACAGCTGATGGTTTGATTCTAGCAATTGCAAACGCAATCTCACACGATGTTTATTATAAAATCATCGATCCAAAAGCTGAGACTGCTAAGAGACTAGTTGTTGCAAGGGTACTACTTGTAGTAATTGGTTTTGCAGGAGCAACTATTGCAGCAATGGAGATCCAAGGTATCTTAGGTTCGGTAATCTGGGCTTTTGACTTTGCGATGTCTGGATTATTCTTCCCACTTGTACTTGGTGTATGGTGGAAGAGAGCTAACAGAGAAGGTGCTATAGCTGGTATGGCTTTAGGATTAATTTCTGGTGCTGGTTACCTAGTTTGGGTAAGAAACGGCGGAAGTGGATTCCTAGGTATTACTCAGTTAACATTTGGTATCTTTGGTTCAGCTGTCAGCTTAGTAGCTATGGTTGTTGTAAGTCTTATGACTTCAGCACCAAACGCTGCAACACAGAAAATGGTTGATGAGGTTCGTATACCATCAGGTAAATCGATCCTTGGCAAACAACACTAAATAATTATTTTAAGGGGCGATTAATTTCGCCCCTTTTAATTCAAGTCTTTTTCCAATATAAATTCTTAAATGTCGGCTAATTTTCACCCAATGGTGTATATTATTGATTACATACTTGGGGTGATAATGTGGACATTAATTGGCAGAGTTGCAATGAATATTTTCCAAAAAGAAGACTCTCAATTTTTTTTCATGAAAGTATTCGTAAAATTTACCAATCCATTACTACGTATTTTTAAACCAATTACACCAGAATTTATTATTCAGCCAATAGTTCCGCTATATGTTGCTTGGTTTTTTTTTATGATAAGATTTTATTTAATGCCATGGATTTTGGGATATTCTGTCATGGGAATGTTGTCTTTTCCTTTGGAAAGTGAAATTTCGAGACAAATTTATCAATTTTTTAATTCAATTAAATTTTAAAAATTGGTACTAGTAATTTAGCTATCAATGAAAAAAATACAAATATCACCGTCAATCTTATCTGCTGATTTTAGTCAATTAGGAAACGAAATAAAACGTTTAGAGGATGCAGGTGCTGATATGATTCATGTAGATGTAATGGATGGGCATTTTGTTCCAAATTTAACCATCGGACCTCCAGTTATAAAAGCGTTAAAAAAACAATCATCAATGATATTTGATGTCCATTTAATGATTTCTCCAGTACACAAATATATCGATGCATATTCTGATGCAGGTGCAGATATTATTACTATTCATCCTGAAGCTACAGACGATCTAAGTTCATCTATTTCAAAGATAAAACAATTAAATAAAAAGGTCGGAGTATCTTTAAATCCTGAAACTAAAGTTGATGTAATTAGAGAACACCTGAACAAAATTGACTTAGTTTTAATAATGAGTGTTAACCCGGGTTTTGGTGGTCAAAAATTTATGCCAGAAGTTTTAGTAAAAATTAAAGAGCTAAAAGAAATACAGAAAACTCAAAATCTCAATT
>CACGNF010000012.1 GCA_902574345.1 uncultured Pelagibacteraceae bacterium | reverse complement strand
GAGCTAGCAGGAAATTTATCTGGTGGTCAAAAAAAATTATTGGAGCTTGGTCGAACAATGATGGTAGATGCAAAGTTAGTTTTGTTAGATGAAGTAGGCGCAGGTGTGAATAGAACACTACTGAAAGATCTTGGTACAGCGATTGAAAAATTAAATAAAGAAAAGGGATATACATTTTGCATGATTGAACATGACATGGAATTCATAGGAAGATTATGTGATCCTGTGATTGTAATGGCTGAAGGATCAGTATTATTTGAAGGTTCAGTAGAAGATGCAAAAAAAGACGAAAAAGTAATTGAAAGTTATTTAGGCAGGGGATCAAAAATTAAGGATAATTGATAATGGCATTTTTTGAGGGAAATAAGATGACTGGTGGATATGGAAATGGTCCAGATATTATTAATTCGTGCTCAGTGAATGTCGACAAAGGTGAAATTGTTTCAATCTTAGGTCCTAATGGTGCGGGAAAATCGACAGCAATGAAGGCAATGCTAGGTTTACTAAATTTAAAATCTGGCTCAGTCATAATTGATGGGAAAGATATTACACAATTATCTCCACAAGATAGAGTTAAGTCAGGAATTTCATTCGTTCCTCAAACAAAAAATGTTTTTGCAGGAATGACAGTTGAGGAAAATTTAGAAATGGGAGCCTTCTTAATTGATGATAGTTATAATTTAGTAATTAATGAGATCTATGAATTGTTTCCAATATTAAGTGAAAAAAGAAATCAATTAGTTGGTGAATTATCAGGAGGGCAAAGACAACAAGTTGCGCTTGGTAGGGCACTAATGATCAAGCCATCAGTTTTAATGTTAGATGAACCAACTGCAGGAGTTTCACCAATTGTAATGGATGAATTGTTTGATCACATTGTAAAAGTTAAACGTACAAATGTTGCAATACTGATGGTCGAACAAAATGCCAAACAAGCTTTAAGCATTTCAGACAGAGGTTACGTTTTAGTTACGGGAGAAAATCGTTATTCAGGATCAGGAAAAGAATTACTAAATGATCCAAGAGTAAGAAGTTCATTTTTAGGCGGTTGATATGGATTATATAAACGCGATTGTACTTTTATTAAATTATATTTTTGTACCAGCATTAGCCTATGGATCTCAATTAGCTTTAGGTGCAATTTTTGTAACTTTGATATATGGGATCTTAAGGTTTGCGAACTTTGCTACAGGAGACATGATGTCTTTTGGAACTATGGTCACAATTTTGTTTACATGGTATTTTCAATCTTTAGGAATAAGTTTGGGCATTTTACCTACTGCTCTTATTGCAATCCCTTTTGCTATTATATTTATGGTTGGTTATATGGTTTTGATAGATAAATTTGTTTTCAAATATTATAGAGTAAGTAAAAGCCCCCCTGTTCAATTAGCGATGGTAAGTATTGGAGTAATGTTCGTCACACAAGCAGTTGTTCGAATAATCATTGGGCCATCTGATAGAAGATTTTTTGATGGTGAAAAATTCTTGATTAAAGCTGGCGAGTTCAAAGAAATGACAGGTCTTAACGAAGGTCTTGCAATCAAATCCACTCAAGTAATTACAATTGTTGTAACATTAATTTTAGTTTCAACTCTTTTTTTGGTTTTTAAATAAAACAAAAACAGGAAAAAGTATGAGAGCTTATTCTGATAATGAAGATCTTGCTTTATTGTCTGGAATTGACCCAAAAAAGATTGTTATGATTACTTGGGTAATAGCAGGGGTGTTGGCAACTATTGGTGGAGCATTATATGGTTTAGATAAAAGTTTTAAACCATTTACTTATTTCAATAATATGCTTCCAATTTTTGCTGCAGCTATTGTTGGTGGTATAGGAAATCCTTTTGGTGCATTTTTAGGTGGATATGTAATTGCGTTCTCAGAAATTCTTTTAACTTATGCGTATAAAAAATTTTTCATGTATTTATTGCCTGAAAGTTTAGAGCCAAATACTTTAGTACAATTACTATCAACAGATTATAAATTTGCAGTATCATTTTCAATTCTTGTCATTGTACTGCTTTACCGACCATCTGGAATTTTCAAAGGGAAAATATTATGAGAAAAAATTTAAATGTTATTGCAGCTTATACTATAATGATGGGATTAATTATTCTTGTTGGAATTTTTCAATCTTGGAATATAGCTTTATCAATTTTTAATCTTTGTTTGATTTCAGCTGTCATGACAATGGGAGCTAATATTCAATGGGGTTATGCCGGTCTTATTAACTTTGGCATAATGGGATATACTGCTCTAGGTGGTTTAGCAGCAGTTTTAATTTCAGTTGATCCAGTTCAAGAAGCATGGAGCGCAGGTGGATCTAATATTTTTTTAAGCCTTTTACTAATAATAGGAATGGTATTAGCTGTTAGATATGTATTAAAAAAATACGAAAAATCAAAAGTTAGAACCTATATTATTGCAACTATTATAATTACAGGAATAATAATCATTAGATTTGTATCTGAACCTGGGATTGAGGCAATAGAAGAAGTAGATCCTGCAAAAACAGGATTTCTTGGTGGATTTGGTCTTCCAATTATTTTTTCCTGGATCGTTGGTGCTCTGTTTGCGGGTGGGTTAGCATTTGTAATTGGTAAAGTTGCTTTAGGTTTAAGGGCAGATTATTTGGCAATAGCTACTTTGTTAATATCTGAAATTGTTATAGCAATAATTAAACACGAAGATTGGCTCACCAGAGGTGTAAAAAATGTTATTGGATTGAAGCGCCCTGCACCTTATGAGGTTAATTTACAACAAACAGATTGGTTTATAAATTTAGTTGAAAAATTTAACCTAAGTAAATTGAATTTAATAGCGGATATGACTGAGAGACAATCTGCCCTAAATCAATTTGTCATTGAAGGATCATCAATTTTTGTAAAACTTTGTTATTCAGGTTTGTTTTTAATTGTTGTTATCATTTTATTAATTCTAACTCAAAAAGCTCTTTATTCTCCGTGGGGTAGAATGATGAGAGCTATAAGAGATAATGAAGAAGCAGCGAATGCAATGGGTAAAAATGTAGTGAAACAACATTTACTAATTTTTGTTTTAGGTTCGGCTATAGTGGGAATTGCTGGCGCGATGTTAGTAACTCAAGATGGATTATTTACGCCAGGCAGCTACAGGCCTATGCGATATACTTTTTTAATTTGGGTGATGGTTATAGTAGGTGGCAGTGGTAATAATTTTGGTGCAATTCTTGGAGGCTTTGTAGTTTGGTTTTTATGGATTGAGTCAGCACCTATTGGATTATATTTGGTCAATTTGACAACAGCTGGTTTAGCTGACGCTCACTTTTTAAAAGTTCATTTAATCGAAAGTGTACCATATTTTAGATTTTTGATGATGGGAATAGGGCTATTATTAATAATGAGATATAGACCAAAAGGTATACTTCCAGAAAAAATAGAAATAAAATAAATAAGATGAAATATATAATTTTAGGTGCAGCTTTTGCTTGGGCTTTATATATGGCTGATAAATATTTATTTTTTTAAAAAAAACCCCCAACATGAAAATGTCAGGGGTTTTAATTTTAAGATAAATTATCTTTGTTTTTTAGTTTTGAATTTTCCGCCTTTAACTTCTTGCTCTAAGAAAGAACCTTCAGCTTCACCGACGCTAGTAAAAGTAACTCCTGTTGCACCTTCGTAGTCAACTTTTTTACCTTTAGCTAATAAATCTAAACCTTTTTTAAGTTCACCTGGATAAATTTTTGTTCCAGGGCCGTTAGCAACATCCATCACATTTTTTGCAATTGATGCTCTATCAGTTGAATTACCTGCTTGCATTGCTAAAATAATTAAAGCAGCTGCATCGTATGACTCACCAGTGTATGGACCAGAGCTATCAATACCAGCAGCTTTTGCTACACCAGCAAAAACTCCAGCACCTTTTCCAGTTGATCCGGGCATTGAACCAAAAGATTTTCTTAAATCTTTTCCAAATGCATCAACTAATGATTGACCAATCATACCATCTGATAAAATAAATCTGTCAAACGCACCAGAGTCTAAAGAAGCTTGAATAATACCTTTTCCACCTTGGTCAAGATATCCAATAACAACTACTGCATCATAAATTGGCATCACTTTTTTTTCTGGGTAAAGCGTTGTAAATCCACCTTCTGTGCCAGGTACCATCTCATTTCTTATTCTTATATTGGCAAATGTTCCTCTCATCATTACTTCGTGATTTCCTCTTCTGGCACCATAAGAATTATAATCTTTAGGTAAAATTTGGTGTTTCATAAAATATTCTCCTGTCGGGCTTTCTTTTTGAATGTTACCTGGCACAGAAGGTGGATTTACAACGCTTTACCCAGAAAAAAAGTGATGCCAATTTATGATGCAGTAGTTGAATATAAAAAAAGAGGGACAGATTTAGTTGTTATCGGTGGTAAAGAATATGGAACAGGCTCGTCAAGAGATTGGGCAGCGAAAGGAACTAAACTTTTAGGAGTAAAGACTGTAATTGCTGAAAGTTTTGAGAGAATTCATAGATCTAACTTAATTGGGATGGGTATTTTGCCATTACAATTTATTGATAATATTGATAGGAAAAATTTAAAATTAATTGGTTCAGAATTGATAAGTATAATCAATCTTGAAAATGGTATTAATCCATCTGATAAAGTTAAAGTAGAAATTAAGTATGCCTCAGGTGAGATTAAAACGATCCAAGCACTTTGTAGAATAGATACTAAAAATGAGCTAGAGTATTATAAAAATGGAGGCATATTACAATACGTTCTTCGAAATATGATTTAATTATGGATGAAGATATAGCAATCATTAATAGCAATACCAGAAATCAGAGAATAAAAGATTTTTTCACAAAAAATAAAAAATTACTCATATCTTGTTTAATTTTTTTGATATTAATTCTGCTTGGTTTTTATTCATATCAAATCTATCAAGATAAAAATAAAATTAAAATTTCAGATAGGTATAATAGTTCAATCATTAAACATAAGAATGGAGATAACTCTGGCATAGTCTCTGTGATGCAAGAGATAGTAGAAAACAAAGATCCAACTTATTCTCCATTGGCTTTATATTACTTAATAGATAATGAGCTAGTGAGTGATAAAAAAAGAATAAATAGTTTGTTTGATATATTGATAAACAAAACTTCGTTGGATAGTGAAATTAAGCATCTTATTATTTATAAAAAAGCTCTTTATAATGCCGATACAATTAATGAAGGTCAATTATTAGAGATACTTAATCCTTTAATTAATTCAAAAAGTGTTTGGAAGTCCCATGCTCTATATTTGGTGTTTCATAAAATATTCTCCTGTCGGGCTTTCTTTTTGAATGTTACCAGCAGGAGAAATATGATCTGTAGTTACCATATCGCCCAAAATCAATAATGGACGAGCATCATGGATTTTTTTAAAACCTTCTGGTTGATCTGGAAGATTTTCAAAAAAAGGTGGTTTTTTTACATATGTAGAATTTTCTTCCCAATTGTAAATACTACTTTTTTCTGTTTTAATTTGTTGCCATTGTTTTGGTCCCTCAGAAACATTTGAATACCTTTTCACAAACATTTCTGGGTTTAAAGATGATTTTAATACATCTTCAATTTCTTTATTTGATGGCCAAATATCTTTCATAAAAATATCTTTGCCATTTTTATCTTTGCCAAAACTATCTTTATACAAATCAAAATTCATATGACCGGCAAGAGCATAAGCAACAACTAATGGAGGCGAGGCAAGATAATTTGCTTTTATATGTGGAGAAATCCTACCCTCAAAATTTCTATTACCAGACAATACCGAAACAGCATAAATATTTTCTTTTTGTATAGAGTCGACAATCTCATCAGCTAATGGACCCGAATTTCCAATACACGTAGTGCAACCATAACCCACCAAATGAAAACCAAGTTTATCTAAATAAGTATTTAAACCTGCTTTCTCCAGATAGTCAGTTACAACTTGTGAGCCTGGAGCTAATGAAGTTTTAACCCAAGGTTTTACTTCCAATCCTAACTCTACTGCTTTCTTAGCTAATAGTCCTGCTCCAATTAAAACATTTGGATTAGAAGTATTTGTACAAGATGTAATTGCTGCAATTAGAATAGATCCATCTTTTATTGAATACTCTTTATCTTTAACTTTTGAAACTGAAAAATCTTTTTTACCAGTCACTTCAGAAAAACTTTTCTTAAAGCTAGTTGAAGCATCAGTTAATAAAACCTTGTCTTGTGGTCTTTTCGGTCCTGAGATAGTAGGAACAATAGTTGTCATATCTAAAGTTAAAGTATCTGTAAAATCAATATCTTCACTAGACCACAAACCCTGAGCTTTCGCATATTCCTCAACTATTTTTACAGTAATTTCATCTCTACCAGAAAATTTTAAATACTTTAAAGTTTCTTCATCTATTGGAAAAAAACCACAAGTTGCTCCATACTCTGGGGCCATATTTGCAATTGTTGCACGATCAGCTAAAGTTAAATTCTTTAAACCATCACCATAAAATTCTACAAA
This sequence comes from uncultured Pelagibacteraceae bacterium, assembly GCA_902574345.1. Taxonomy (GTDB): domain Bacteria; phylum Pseudomonadota; class Alphaproteobacteria; order Pelagibacterales; family Pelagibacteraceae; genus Pelagibacter. The sequence goes on along the minus strand of CACGNF010000012.1, from coordinate 12,489 downwards.
CTTTCCAACTACACCCTTGTCTCTCAACATTTTAACAACTGTTAAAACTAAGTCAGTTGCAGTAGTACCCTCCGGCATTTTATTTTTTACTTCAAAACCTATTACTTCAGGAATAAGCATTGAAATAGGTTGACCTAACATACCAGCCTCAGCTTCAATACCACCTACTCCCCATCCTAAAACTGAAAGTCCATTAACCATGGTGGTATGACTATCGGTTCCTACTAATGTATCTGGAAAAAGATAACTCTGTCCCTCAAACTCTTCACTCCATACTACTTTGGATAAGTATTCTAAATTTACCTGATGACAAATTCCAGTTCCAGGAGGAACTATTCTAAAGTTATTGAATGCTTGCTGACCCCATTTTAAAAAAGAGTACCTCTCACCATTTCTATTAAATTCAATTTCAACATTTTTGTCGAACGAATCTGCTTTTGCAGACTGATCAACTTGAACTGAATGGTCAATAACAAGATCTACTGCAGAAAGTGGATTAATTGTATTAGGATCTTTATTTTTTTCTTTCACAGCTTCTCTCATAGCTGCCAAGTCAGCCACCGCAGGGATACCAGTGTAATCTTGTAGTAACACTCTCGCGGGTCGATAAGCAATTTCTGTTTTAGATTTTTTTGACTTTAGCCAATCTTTAATTGCCTCAATTTGATTTTTTGTAACTGAAACATCATCTTCGTACCTTAATAAATTTTCTAACAAAACTTTAAGAGATTTTGGTAACTTTGAGATGCCCTCCAAACCATTTTCTTCTGCTTTTTTTAGTGAATAAAATTTGAATTTTTTATTGTTTATTTCTATTTCAGATAACGTCTTGTATGAGTTAATTTTTCCTGGTTTCATATTTTATATATAAAATGTAACTATGCTTAATAAAAGAAGCCCTGACATAACATAATTAAAGTACTTTATAAATTTATCATTTGTCGCAAATTTCCTTAAAAATTTACCAACAAATGTCCACAAAGTAATACTTGTGACGGAAAATAGAAAAGCAAGAGCAACTATTTGAGTCGCGTAACTTATATAATTTACACCTAGCTCAACATAAGTAGAGACAACAATAATTGCAACTGTGACGCCTTTAGGATTTAAATATTGAAATAAAAAAGTTTCAATAAATTTTACAGGGTTTTTCTTTTGGGTTTCATTTGAAGAGGTTGAAAATGCAATCTTATAAGCTAGATATATTAAAAATAAAGTCCCAAGATATCTGATAACTATTTGAATGATTGGAAATAATTTAAAAACATTTATTAAACCAATCGATAAAAGCAAAACTAATGAAGTAAAACCTAAAGTCACACCAAGAATATGAGGAATCGTTTTTTTTATCCCAAAATTAAATCCAGAGTAAGATGCGACTACATTATTTGGACCCGGCGTATACGCTGTGACAAACCAAAATAAAGAAATTGATAATATTTCAGGATGCATGCTTAGGCTATTGGAAGACCATTTTCTGATGGTTGAGATGGATGAACGAGAATCACTCTGCCTTCCTTATCAATCGAACCTAAAATCAAAACTTGAGACACCACTCCAGCAATATTTTTTTCAGGAAAATTACAAACTCCAATTACTTGTTTACCTTTTAAATTATCCTCATTGTAATAATGAGTAATTTGTGCTGAAGATTGTTTAATTCCTATCTCTTTTCCAAAATCAACTTCTACCACCAAAGATGGTTTTCTTGCTTTCTCATTTTTTTTTACAGAAATTACTGTCCCTACTCGTATGTCAACTTTATCAAATATATCGTATGTTATTTGTTCTTTCATAAATTCAGTATATATATTAGTTATTATTCATGAGTACAGAAATTAATATTGAAAAATTATATGAAAATTGCATCAAAATTTTGACTGATTTAATCGGTTTCAAAACAATTTCTGGAGATGATAATAGTAATTTAATTAATTATTGTGAAGAGTACCTTCAAAAGTTAGGTGCAACTTCATTTAAAACTTTTGATGAGGAAAAGAAAAGAGTTAATCTTTTTGCAACATTTAAGGCAAAAAAAACAAACGGAATAAAACCGATCATCTTATCTGGTCACACTGATACTGTTCCAGTTTCAAAAAGTTGGAGCACTGATCCTTTTAAAGCTACAATCAAAGATGATAAACTTTATGGTAGAGGTGCATGTGATATGAAAGGTTTTATTGCATGTGTTTTAGCTTATGCGCCAATTTATTCAAAAGTGGAATTAAATAGAGATATCCATTTTTCATTCACATTTGATGAAGAAACTGCTTGTCTTGGAGCGCCCATATTAATTGAGGAGTTAAAAAAAAGAAAAATTCAAGACGGCATATGCATAATTGGAGAACCAACTAAAATGAAAATTATAGATGCTCACAAAGGTTGTTATGAATATACAACTTATTTTGAGGGTTTAGCGGGTCATAGTTCAATGCCACATAAAGGTGTTAGTGCTGTTGAGTTTGCTTCACGTTACGCAAACAAACTTATTGAATTAAGACAGGACTTAAAAAAAAGAGCTCCTAAAGACTCGATATTTGATCCACCCTTTTCAACTTTGCAAGTGGGAGGAATATTTGGTGGTATAGCACACAATGTTATAGCTGATAAATGTTATATTGAGTGGGAAACTAGACCGGTAGTGAAAGAAGACGGAGTTTTTTTAAATCAAGAAATAGACAAATATGCTAATGAAATTTTATTGCCAGAAATGAGAAAAGTTTTTCCAAATTCAAAAATAACAAAAAAAATAATTGGTGAAGTAACTGGTTTTGATCGTGTTAAAAACTCAGAAGCATGTGAGTTGGTTTCAAGTTTAACTGGGGACAATTCACGAGAGGTTGTTTCTTTTGGCACTGAGGCTGGCTTGTTCCAGGAAATTGGGATGAGTACTGTGGTCTGTGGTCCTGGTTCTATTGAGCAGGCTCATAAAGTTGATGAATATATTGAACTAAATGAAATTAAAAAATGTTTAAAATTTTTAGATGGTCTTAAAAAAAGATCTTCTTTAAATTAATTCCAGCCACCAACAGCTTTCACTTCTAAAAATTCTTCAAGACCATGTTCACCAGCTTCTCTACCAATTCCAGAATGTTTAAAGCCTCCAAATGGTGCATCTACAGCAATACCAGCTCCATTTACATCTACCATTCCTGATCTTAACTTTCTGGCAACTCTTTTAACTTTTTCTTTGTCTTGTGTTTGAATGTAATTAGTCAATCCGTAAGGAGTATCATTAGCAATTTTAATTGCTTCCTCTTCATTTTCAAAAGGCATTACTGATAATACCGGACCAAAAATTTCTGTTCTTGCAACTTCCATATCATTTTTAACATCAACAAAAACTGTTGGTTTGACAAAATATCCTTTTTCAAATCCCTCTGGTTTACCAGCTCCTCCTGCAACTAATTTTGCACCCTCATCAATACCCTTTTTAATTAAGGTTTGAATTTTATTATATTGCATCTCAGAAATAACAGGACCAATATGCTCTCCCTCTTTCTTTGGATCACCAACCTCAAAATTTTCAGTATATTTTTTTAATCTTTCTACAGCTTCATTATACATTGATTTTTCAACAAGCATCCTAGTTGGAGCATTACACGACTGACCAGAATTCCTGAAACATCTTAAGGCTCCTCTTTCAATAGCATCTGGATCAGCATCTTTAAAAATTATATTTGCTCCCTTTCCACCTAATTCTAAACTTACTCTTTTAAAATCTTTAGCTGCATTTTGTGAGATTAATGCTCCAGCTCGAGTAGAGCCAGTAAATGAAATCATGTTGACGTCAGGATGACTTGTTAGAGCATTACCAGTAGTTTCACCATCTCCATTTACTAAATTGAACACTCCAGCAGGAAATTTTGTTTCATCAATTAATTCTGCTAGAATCATTGAGGATAAAGGAGCAAGTTCAGATGGTTTTAAAATCATAGTACAGCCAGAAGCTAAAGCTGGAGCAACTTTAAGACAAACTTGGTTCATTGGCCAATTCCATGGCGTAATCAAAGCACACACACCTTTTGGCTCATATATTAATCTTTGATTAGGAGCATGTTCGCCCAAAGGTTTTTCAAATTCAAAATTTTTTAAATATCTAATAAATGATTTTAGATGTGCCGCACCTGTACCAGCTTGTAGTTTTGTAGCAAAATCTTTGGGAGCTCCCATTTCAGTGGTAATAGCTGCAGCAATATCTGCCCATCTTTTCTTATAATTTTCGTACAATTTTTCTAATAATCTTATTCTTTCCTCTTTAGGGGAAAATGCCCAAGTGCTATAAGCTTTTTTAGCTGAGCTTACCGCATAATTAATATCTTCTTTATCACCCAATGAAATAACTGCACAGTTTTCCTCGGTTGCAGGATTAATTACTTTTATTTCTTGTTTACTCTTTGGAGCAACCCATTTTCCATCGATGTAAAAATTTTTTTTATTTTCCATACCACACTCCTAACCTTTCCTTATTTTTTTGCAAACAAATTAGTAAGTTCATAAACAATTGTTGCTGCAGCTAAAGATGTTACCTCCGCATGATCATATGCTGGGGACACTTCAACTACATCTGCTGAGATTAAATTCATTCCTGACAAACCCCGAATTACATTAACCATTTCTCTTGAAGTCATTCCTGCAATTTCTGGAGTACCTGTTCCTGGGGCAAAAGCTGGGTCTAACACATCTATATCAATCGATAAGTATAATGGATTATCTCCAACTCTTTTTTTAATTCTTTCAGCTATTTTATCAGTTCCCTCTGTTTGAAATTCATCACAATGAATTATTTTAAATCCAAAACTTTCATCATTTTTGATATCATCTCTACTATACAAAGGTCCTCTTATACCTACATGCATGGAAGCATCGTCTAAAAATAAATTCTCTTCTCTTGCACGTCTAAATGGAGTTCCGTGCGTATAAGGTGCCCCAAAATAAGTATCCCATGTATCTAAATGAGCGTCAAAATGAACTAAGGCTACTGGGCCTTTATTAATTTTGTTTACTGCTTTTAATAAAGGAAATGCAATTGTATGGTCACCACCTAAACTAATTATGCCTCCAGTTTTTTTCAGTAAATCTGTAGCACCCTGTTCAATTTGTTTGATCGCTTCATTAATATTAAAAGGATTACACGTAATATCTCCAGCATCAGCAACTTGTTGTACTTTAAATGGTTCTACATCATAACTCGGATGATAATTTGTTCTTAAGTGTCTTGAAGCTTGTCTAATGCTTTGAGGACCAAACCTTGCTCCTGGTCTATAACTTGTGCCTGCATCAAAAGGAATGCCAACTATTGCAACATCACAATACTCAACATCTCTCAATTCTGGTAATCGTGCAAAAGTCGAGGGTCCAGCAAATCGTGGTACTTTGGTTCCACTTACTGGTTGGATTGGTTCCCTGGTACTTTTTTTTTTCATCATAAAACTCTATCACATTCTTACAATTTGGAATATCTTCAATAATACTTATTATGAAATTATTTAAGTTCATTTTATTATATTTATTTTTAATTTCTTCTGTGCAAGCAGATACGATTTATCAATTAATTAAAATCCCAAATCTAGAAATTTATAATATTAAAACTACTAATGGTCTGAGATATCTTTACGCTAAACAACCTTTTACGATTGGGATAGATAATAATATTAATTGTTTTGAATCATCAAAACAAGATTTAGATAAAAAGTATCAAATTATAGAAAAGAATTTAAAAAGATATTCTCAAAGTTTTTTAAAAAAAATAAATTTAAAATATATTGTTCTTTGTGAAGATTTATCAATTTCTGGAATTAATACTGCTGGAATACCTGATAATGTGATGAAAACACTTATTGTTGATATTAAATTTGATAATAAATATTTTGAAAGAGTATTACATCATGAAGTCTTTCATATAATCAATGATAGTTTCAAAGAAATTTTCAATGAAAAAACTTGGTCTAATTTCAATTCGGAAAGTTTTAATTATGCAAAATGTTCTACCTGCACAAAGAAAATAGGTCTTAATACTTATTCTAAAACTGATGGTTTTATTACTGAATATTCAAAATCAACTGCTTCTGAAGATATGGCAGAAGTTTTTTCTTATTTAATGCATGGGAATTTACCAAAACAAATTGATCCTATTCTTCAAAAAAAGATAGATTTTATCAAATCAGGGTTGCTTAAAATTGATCAAAGTTTCAATTTATGATTAAAAAAATTAAAGCTTCAAGGTCAGAAAAGATAATATTTTTTTTCTTAGTATCTCTAGCTATTTTTTCTCTAAGTTCTTTTTTTTTGATAAAGAATAAATGCTTATTTGTTAAAAATTATAATCCAGAAAAACTTTCTTTTAATAAGCCAAATAATATTGTGATTTTGAATGTTGAATGTGGAAATGTAATTATTGAATTATATCCAAATATTTCTCCAAATGCGGTTGAAAGATTTAAAACATTGGTGAGGTCTAAAGCTTACGATGATGTTGCATTTCATAGAGTAATTAAAGACAGCCTTGTACAGGCAGGTGATTTGGAATTTGGTAAAAAAGGAAACATTGATTATGGAAAAATCGGAACAGGACAATCAGGATTAGGAACCATAAACTCAGAAATAGATGTCCCATTTAACTATGAAAGAGGAAGTGTGGGTCTTGCAAGAACACAAAGATATAATACTGAAGATAGTCAATTTTTCATCACACTCAAAGATGAACCATTATATGAGAGTGAATATACACCGATTGGAAAAGTGATTTATGGAATAGAAGCACTAGAAAAAATAAAATATCCAAATAAATCTGAATATGTTCTAAGGCCTGACTTTATAAATTCTATTAAAATGTTAATTGACTAAAGGTTTACCGGTAGCCAAAGTGTGTTTAATTCTATCTTGAGTATTTTTAGTTTCAATTAATCTCATAAAAGCATCTAATTCTAGTTTGAACAAATCATCTTCTGTCAACACTTTATCCATAGTCGTGTCTCCACCACTTAAGACGAAAGCTAATTCTTTTGCAACCTCTACCCCATGATCTAAAATTATTTTATCATTATAGAGTTTTTCTAAAATTTTATTCATTTCTCCAATAACTGCTTTTCCAGGTAAGTTAAACTGAAGTTCGTTAGGTGCTTTAAAATCCTTATTATCATCTAAAATTTTTTTTGAAACTTCTAATAAACTATTTCTATTCATAATCTTTTTATTTTCAGGCAGTAAGTATTTTAATGGTTCAGCTTCAACAGGTGATGTTGCTGTTTTTCCATAGCCAATGATATCAAAAACTTTTAATGGTGCATAATTTGGATCTTTTTTTGCCTCTGCTGTATCTAACCATCTAGCTAACATTTCTTTACATCCTCCACCAGCTGGAATTAAACCTACGATAGTTTCTACCAGACCAATTACAATATTTGTATGAGAGGCAACAAAATTACTTTGCACTAAAACTTCAAATCCACCTCCTAAAGTAAGTCCTGATGGTGCAGATATAACTGGGTGTTTAGAGTACTTAAGATGTTTACATGTTTCTTGGAAATATTTAATAAACTTCTCGATTGATTTAAAATCATTTTTGTCTGCGAATTCCATTGTATAAGTTAAATTCACCCCAGCAGAAAATTGCATGCTTTCATTAATTATAATCAAAGGCTTGTCGGTTGCTTTCTTTAATGCATCCATTGAGTCGTAATCTAATGCATTAGCTTTGGTGGTAAATTCAACTATATTATAATCATTGAATCTATAAATAGATGATGAACTATTTCCATCAACACTCGTTGCTGTTTTCTTAACCTTACCCAGAGTTTCTATTGATGTATATTTTTGCCTTTCACCATAAAAATTTTCATTTTTTGTTTTACTTAAATTTTCTAAAAAATTATTTCCCTTAAAATTTTCAACTTTTTCAAAAAAGTTTTTAACGCCAATCTCCTCTAGCATTTCAAAGGGTCCTTTTGCCCAGTTAAACCCTAATCTCATAGCCTCATCAATATCATTAAATTCTTTTGTTATCTCAGGAACTAATGATGAAGCATATTTAATAATCTTTTCTAATACTGACCAAGCATATTCTCCATATTTATCATTCCTATTAATTAGACCTTTGAGGTCAACTTTGTCAGATTTTATGTCAATTTTTTTGCTTAGAGAATAATCTCCAGTTTGTAGATCGATAGCTTCCATTACTTTGCCACTATCAGTTTTCTTCATTCTATAGAAACCACCTTTGCCCTTTCTACCTGTATATCCAGTTTCGATTAATTTTTTTACTAAAGGAATTTCTTTTGCAACCTCATGAAATTCATCAGTTTCAGGTAACTCTTTGATAAAACTTTTTAAAACATCAGCCATAAGATCAATGCCAATTAAATCATAAAGCCCAAAAACACCTGTTTTTGGAATCCCCATTGGCCTCCCAAATATTGCATCCGCTTCCTCTACAGAAAGTTTCATTTTAAATGCTTCAGTCATTGCTATTTGCATAGCGTAAACACCAACTCTGTTACCTAAAAAACCTGGAGTGTCGTTACAAACGATGGCTCCTTTTCCAAGCTCAAGTTCACAAAATTCTTTTAATTGATTTATTTTATTTAAGTCATTGTCTTCATTTTTGACAATTTCCAAAAGCCCCATATATCTAACCGGATTAAAAAAATGAGTTATACAAAAATCTTTTTTTTGTTCTTTATTTAAATTTTGAGATAAAACTTTAATAGGTATTGAAGAAGTGTTGGAGGAAACAATCGCACCATCTTTTCTACTTTTAAAAATTTTTTCATAAATTTGGTGTTTGATATCAATTCTCTCCACAACTGCTTCGACAACCCAATCTGCATTCTTTACTACATCAAAATTATCCTCTATATTTCCAACTTTGATATTATTAATTTTTGATTTATCAATTAATAAAGGTGGTTTTGACTTATGTATTCTCTCTCTGGCTTTTTCACTAATTTCTGTTTTTAAATCTAGTAAAGTAACTGGCACATTTGCATTGCATAAATGAGCAGCTATTCCACTTCCCATTGTCCCTGAACCAATCACTACTACATTCTTTATCTTCATGTAATGACTTAGCTATCTATTTATACCTCTGAGTCTCTCAGATCTTCTCCTTAAGAGTTCAGCGGTAACTAATATTAATGTTGATAAAATAATTAGACAAGTTGCAACTGCAAGAATAGTTGGGCTTAATTGTTCCCTTAAACCTGTCCACATTTGAATTGGTATAGTTGTATTTTCTAATCCAGCCAAGAATAAGACTACTACAACTTCATCAAAGGAAGTCACAAATGCAAATAGTCCTCCAGAGATAACACCTGGTAAAATTAATGGCAGAGTAATCTTCATAAAAGTATTAACTGGATTACTGCCAAGACTTGCTGCAGCTCTTGTTACGCTATGATCAAATCCTGATAAAGTTGCAGTAACTGTAATAACCACAAATGGTGTACCTAAAATAATATGTGCAAGAATTATACCTAAATGAGTTGCTGCTAAACCTGCTTTAGCCATAAAGAAAAATATTGCTACACCCGAAATAATTAAAGGTACAATCATTGGTGATATTAAAACGGCCATGATTAATCCTTTGTAAGGCATGTGTCTACTGCTTAAACCTAAGGCAGCAACAGTTCCTAATATAACTGAACCCATTGTTGCAAAAATTGCAATGATAAAACTATTTTTTGTCGCTAAACCCCAAGGATTTTTGGTTCCATAAATCATATCCTTATACCATCTTAATGAAAATGCATCAGGATCAAGACGTTTCATGCCATCGGAAAAAACTAAAAATTCCTCAGCGTTAAAGGATAATGGAAATATTACAAATAATGGAGCAATAAGAAAAAAGAAAACTGCTGCACAAATAGTCAAATAAATATAATGCCAAATTCTATAATGTGGTTCTGTATATTTTGGTAAGGCCATTTTTTTATCCTAATTTAATATTATCTATTCCAACTAATTTATTATACACCCAGTAAATTGCTAAAACTCCAGTCAATAACATCAAACCCATAGCCGAAGCAAAGCTCCAATCAAGTGTGCTCTTCATATGAAATGCAATTTGATTACTGATCAAAGTACCAGAAGCTCCTCCAACTAAAGCAGGGGTAATATAATAACCTATAGCTAAAATGAAAACTAATAGACAACCAGCTCCGATACCAGGAATAGTTAATGGAAAATAAACCTTCCAAAAAGCTATAAAAGGTGTTCCACCTAATGACTTTCCAGCTCTCATTAAGCTTGGGGAAATAGTTTTCATAACGCTATACAATGGCAAAACCATAAAAGGTAACAAAATCTGTGTCATCGCAACATAGCTACCAGTTTTATTAAACATCATTTCAGGCCTATTATCATCGGCCACCAATCCTATCCCAACAAAGAAATCATTAACCAAACCCTGTTGTTGCAACAAAATCATCCAACTAGCAGTTCTCACTAGTAAAGATGTCCAAAATGGTAGGAGTACACAAATCATTAGTAGGTTACTATATTTCATGGGTAGGGTAGCCAACAAATGAGCAATTGGATATGCCATTAAAAAACAAAAAACTGTTACAAAAAACGCAATCTCTAAAGTTCTTAACCATAGAACTCTATGGATCCGTCTATCTTCAGGAACACTTACTATTTCTCCATTTTCATTCTTAAACATGTCTATACCCTTAAGATATTTCTGACCAGTATATGCTGGAGCTCTTCTTTTAATCGCTTGCCAATATTCAACATTAGCCCACCTTTTGTGAACTCCCATTATTTGTTCTTTATAATTTCCTTCTTCAAAAGATTTAGATTTTCTTCTTAATTTTTTAATAATGCTTTTAAATCCATTTTTTGTATAATTTAGCTGTGTAGATAATTTTCCCTCACGTTTTTCCTCTACTAACTTTATAAAATCTGAATGAAAAGCAGCAAAAACCTCTTCATCTGGTAATTCTTTTCCATCCCATTTTTCCATAGCTTTAAACGTTTTAGGGAGCATTTGTGTTACCATCTTATCATCCACGCTTCTCATAAGCATGTCTCCAATAGGAAAGACGTAAGTAATGATTATGAATAATAATAAAGGTGCTACAAGCAAGAAGGCTTTGATCTTATTTCTTCTTTCAGCTTTTTTAAGACTTACCTCTAAAGGAATTCCATCTGTTGTTAAAATTTGTTTTGTTTCAGAGCTCATAAATAAAAAGGGCGGTTATCAAATAACCGCCCTTAAATTATAATATATAATTTAGTTTAATAAAACTTAAATTATAGACCAGCTTTCATAGCTTCCCATTTTTCACCAAGCTCTGTACCATTATCAGCCCAGTAAAGTGGATCTACTAAGAAGTAATTTTTAGTATTAGCTGGTGCAGTTGGCATTTGTGGTACCATATTAGTCTTACCATCTTTATACCAAGGCTCTCCTGCTTCCATAATTGCTATAGAAGATTTTCTCCAAGGAGCATATGCAATATATTTTGCACTTCCTGCTAACATTTCTGTGCTAGTCATCATAGCTAAAGCTTTTTTAGCCATACCATTAGCATCGTTTGGTCCACCCTTAACTTGTACGAAGTACTCGTAGTCAAGACCTTGTGCATCCCATACTTGAACTAGTGGTGCGCCTTCTCCAACGATAGCGTTAAAGAATCTACCATTCCAACCAGTTGCCATAACGACTTCACCACTCATTAGTAATTCTGGTGGTTGAGCACCTGCAGACCAAAATACACATCCACCTTGTGGATCTGTACATAACTCTTTGATCTTGTTCATAGCTCTATCAACACCTTTTTCTGTGTTTAAAGCTTTATAGATTTTTGCTCCGCCTTTTCCTGGCTTAATTCCATCTGCAGCTAATGCGATCTCTAGATTTGTAAGAGCACCTTTGTAGATAGCTCTTTTTCCAGGGAATTTTTTAGTGTTAAAGAAATCTTTGATAGTCTTTGGAGTGCCTTTAACGTTATTTTTGTTATAAGCATAGTTCCAAGAATATAAAATATTTCCTACAGCACATTTGCTTGGCATTGCAGTAAAGAAATCTTTACTTGCAGGAGTTCCATCTGGTGCAGGTGGGAAGTCTTTGTCAAAATCGAATTCAACAAATAATCCTTCGTCACATCCATTGATAGTATCCATAGCAAATACGTCGATAATGTCCCACGTAATTTTGCCAGCCTCTTTTTGTGCTTTGATCTCAGATAATCCACCTGAATAATCTACCCAGTTTATTGTTATACCAAGGGCTTTACCAGTAGGATCACCATAACCTAACTTTTGAGACTCTGTATAAGCTCCACCCCAAGACACTGCTGTTACGGCAAATGCTGAGGTAGTTACAGAGATGGCAAAAGAAATGGCTAGTAATAATTTACTAATTGTTCTCATTTTTCCTCCGTTTAAACGTTTTTTTTATAAAAATTGATTACAGCAAGATCGATAATGAGAGTCAACAGCCCTTTTTGTAAGTTATACGGGATTTAATTAATCTTTATTTTGGGT
>CACGNF010000011.1 GCA_902574345.1 uncultured Pelagibacteraceae bacterium | reverse complement strand
CCTACCAATAAAAATTGGTTCATCAAATACAAGATCTGATTGATTTGTGCAACCAGGCCATCTACATACTGAGAAAACTTCTACTTTTTTAGTCTCATTGTTAGTTCTACATTTTAAAAATCTATTTTCATTAAATATCAAATCCCATTTTTGTCTTTTATTCCTAGGGGCATCAATATTTTGGGTATCATAAATATTTTCTTGACCTGTATTATTAGCTGCGTCAGCAGTATTTGAGGTATTTGTGCTGCCTCCACAATTTAATTGTGCGTTCCAACCATTAGTATTTAAGTGCTCTGAAAATTTTACAACATCACTTGCATCAGCTCCACTAGCTAATGATACAGAGCCATCTTGACCATATTGAATATCCTCACTATCTGAATTAATACCAAATAAGGTATTTTTACTACCTATAACATCTTCAGCAATCATCCCAGTTAAATAATTCGCTTTAGTTCGTTCACCTGAGTTCGTAATTGATTGAGCTGAAAAGTTTGTCATTTGCAATATGGCTATGAAACCAATTCCAACAATAGCAGTAGATACTAAAGCCTCTAAAATTGATAAACCAGAATTATTAGATTTTTTTTTCTTCATATTTATTGAGCAACCCAATTCCCACCGGCCCATTCTTTTTCGCCATTCTGAGGATTAATTTGATAGGTGTTATTAAATTTTTCATATGTGATATTACCAAATCTTGACCATTCAATAGCATATAAATAACCGTGCTCTGTATCTGGAGTGCCCGCTCCATCCACATCACACCTTATGCTTGTGTTATACTTATTAGATCTATCACAAATAAATAAATAATTATCAACAACTACATCATTGTTATTCTCAGAAGCAAGTTGACCATTGCCACTGAACCATCGGTCATTTTTACCAAAACAAATTGCCCCAGTGTTATCTGTCCAATTTGTGGTTACATTTTTAAAAATTATTTGTCGTACTTCAATATTGTCAGAACCTTGATCTGGGTCATCATCCCAACGAAGGAGGGATGGATCATCCTCTAATTGACATATATTTGCATAATCAGGCTCTCTAAAAGTCGCATTCGATTCTGGATCATCTCTAGCTATCCACCAGTCACTATCTTCATCGTTTAATAAGTTTGCTAGTGTTTGTGGTTTCATTCCTTTAGATGTAACAATTAAATTTCGATCTGCGCCATCAGCTTCTTCTGATATATGAACCTGAACAAAAGCGTATTGCCCTCTTTGGGTTTGTGAATATATCCCTTGTATTAAAGTTTTAATTTTTATTACTGCGTCTCGTGCTTCTCTATCTTTTCGCCACTTACTAAAGTTTGGATAACCAACTGCTGATATCACTCCTATGATTACAACAACAACAATTAATTCAAGAAGGTTAAACCCTTTAATTTTCTCGTCCTGCGTTCGCATCTATCTTTCCTGCTTTTACTAAATCTTCTAAAGATTTAGTCATTGTAATCATACCATCTTTAACGGCAGTTTGCATGATGCTTGGGATCTGATGAATTTTTGACTCTCTTATTAAGTTTTGAATGGGAGGTGTACACTTCATCACTTCAAAAGCTCCGCAACGGCCTTGACCATCTTTAGTTTTAAGAAGTCTTTGAGTAACCACCATTTTTAAAGATGTAGAAATTTGTGCTCGAATTTGTGCTTGTTGCTCTGGTGGGAATACATCTATAATTCTGTTAATCGTACTTGGTGCACCACTAGTGTGTAATGTACCGAAAACTAAGTGTCCAGTTTCAGCGGCAGTGAGTGCAAGAGAAACTGTCTCTAAATCCCTCATCTCTCCAACCAAAATTACATCTGGATCTTCTCGAAGGGCTGCTTTTAAAGCTGTTGCAAACGTTTGTGTTTGTTTACCTACTTCTCTATGAGAAACAATACTCTTTAGGTCTTTATGAATAAACTCAACAGGATCCTCTACAGTTATAATGTTTGAAGTTCTCGTTTTATTAATCTCATTTACAATTGCAGCAAGTGTGGTTGACTTACCAGATCCTGTAGGACCCGTTACTAATACCAGTCCTTTGTGCATATCAATAATATCATAAAGCACCGGAGGCAGATCAAATTGATCCATTGTTGGAATTACACTTTCCACTCTTCTTAAGACTGCAGCTGGACCTTGAATTGTTTTATAAAAGTTTGCTCTAAATCTAAGTCCGCTTAATGTTACGGATGAGTCTAGCTCATGAGTATCCTGAAATCTTTTCATTTCAATTTCATTACAATTGGTAGATAATAAATCTTGTAAGTCTTGAGCTTTTACCAACACATCAGGTATTTTATGAATTTCACCTGTTTGTCGATAAGCTAAAGGCCAGCCAGTTCTGATATGAAAGTCAGAGATTTTTTTATTATTTTTTGCTAGTTCTTCTAATTTTTCAAACATACTAAATTTTATATATAATTTATTAAAAAAACAATATTAAGTTATCTCAGAGCGACCAAAATAGGTAATTATTTAGTAGAAAAAATAATAAAGAACCCACACAATCAGTGAGTATTCAAAAAAGTTTTTTGCAAGAAGCAATTGCTTTTCTGTGAATTTTGTCTTTAAAAATTTACCTAAGAAGATAAATCCCACATGAACCAAAGCTATTGAAATTACAATCCCAATTAAAATATATTCAATTGTGAAATTTTTATAGCCAAAATAAATTGCAGCTAAAAAGGTTAGCCAAGAAACTTTAGAAATAAAGATCTTGAAAATAAGACCTGCTTTTTTACTAAAAATAGATTGTGTTTTTATTAAGGAATAAGACCAAGTTAGACCAATTAAAAAACTAATATACTTTAAAATCATTGCTTTTCTTTTTCATGAAAAACTAAACAAACACCATTGTTACAATATCTTTTACCTGTGGGTTGAGGGCCATCATCAAAAATATGTCCATGATGGGCATTACAATTTTTACAATGATATTCTGTTCGAGCATAACCAATCAAATAGTCAGTTTTAGTTTCAAAGACATCAGGTAAAGATTGATAAAATGATGGCCACCCCGATCCACTTTCATATTTTGCAGTTGAGTCGAATAATTTAATTCCACAATTAGCACAATGATAACTACCTTCTCTTTTTTCACCATTAAGTTCGCTACTACCTGCGTGCTCTGTGCCATCTTCAAACATTACTAATTTTTGTTCAGCAGTAAGATTTGGATTTTTTTTTGTCATTTAAGAAGTCTAGCACAGGATTGATGTAAAAAAGAATGCAATTCAACTAATTTATTAAAGTCTTTGTTATAACCTCCGCCAAGTACACCACACAAAGGCACTCCCTGTGAAAAAAAATTTTGAGTAACTATTTCATCTCTTTTTTTAATTCCCTTATCTGAAATTTTTAGTTTACCTAAACGATCATTATGATGAATATCTACTCCCGCAATATAAAAGACAAAATCAAAATTTTCATCGTTTAACTGGTTTAAATAGAAATCGAGTATCTTTATATATTGACCATCCTCCATATTATCATCAAGCTCAACATCAAGATCACTAATTGATTTTTTTGCTGGATAATTTGATTTTGAATGCATACTGAAAGTAAAAACATTTTTATTATTAGCAAAAATGTCTGCGCTACCATTACCTTGGTGTACATCTAAATCGACAATTAAAATTCTTCCAGCTAAACCTCGATCCAATAAGTATTGGGCAGCAACTGCAACATCATTAAACACGCAATAACCTGCACCACCATCAAAATTTGCATGATGACTCCCGCCAGCAGTATTACATGCAACACCATTTTTAATTGCAAGTTTTGTAGCTAAAACAGTTCCACCTGTTGCAATAAATGATCTTTGAATGACACTGTCAACTAGTGGAAAACCAATTTTCTTAATTGTGTTTTGATCCAGTGTTTTATTTTTAACGTCATTGATATATTTTTCTGAATGAGCTCTTAATAAAGTCTCATCAGAACAGGGATAAGGTAAATGAAATTCTTTGACTATTTTTTTTTTTATCAAATACTTTGCAAGTTCTTCAAATTTATTAATAGGAAATTTATGATCATCACCAATTTGAGCATTATAATTTTTATGAAAAACAACAGGTAGTTTCATTGTAATAAAATCTTAAAGAATTATATTAAACTTTAATAAATTATGTTATTAGGAAATTTTTTCTATAAATTCATTTATCAATTTAAAAATGATGCAATCTATCCAGTTTTTTGGATGTTTATTAAAGACAGATTGATGCACCCTTTTTTAAGCAAAAGAAAAAAAAAATTCAAAAAAAACCATCAAGATTTTTTGAAATCTAAAAAAATATCTACTGATTATTTTTCGATTAATGCTTACTATTGGAATAAAATCTTAAATAAAAATTTTAAAAAATTTTCGTATTTAGAGATTGGTTCATTAGAGGGAAATAGTGTTTTATATGTCTTAAAAAATCATTTAACAGAAAATGTAGTTTGTGTTGATCTTTGGGATTTGGATCATGTTTTAGAAAACTCTAAAGAACATTTTGACAAATTTATCAAAAACTTAAAAGAATTTGAAAATCAATATTCTTATCATAAAAAATCTTCTGATGATTTTTTTAAAAATAACAGAGAATTTTTTGATGTGATCTATATTGATGGATGGCATGGTGCATCACAAGTCACAAAAGATATTAATAATGCATGGAAATTTCTAAAATCTGGCGGAATTATCATTTGTGATGATTATTTCTATGATGGAGACGCATACAAACAATCGGATAAAGATATTCCAGCAACTGCAATAAATTATTTCATTAAAAAAAATAGAGATAATTTGAAAATTCTTTGTGTTAACAATAATCAAATTTTTTTAAAAAAAAATATATAAATTATTCAATTACTCTTATAGGTTTGTCATTCACACAAGCTTCAAGAGACTCTATCATTTGACTATAATAGACATTATAATTTTCTGCAGTGACATATCCTAAATGAGGAGTTAACAAAGCATTAGGTAAAAATCTTAGTTTGTTATTTTCTGGTAAAGGTTCTTTTTCATAAACATCCAATCCAGCACCTGCAATTACATTTGTAGAGAGAGCAATGATCAAATCATCTTCATTAACAATTGGACCCCTTGAGGTATTGATTAAAAAAGAAGTTTTTTTCATTTTATCGAGTTCTTTTAAAGTAATACAATCTTTATATCTTTCACCACCTTGAACATGAATTGATAAGAAATCAGAATTCTTTATTAAATCTTCTTTAGTACAAGGCAAGACATCTAGCTCTTTACATTTATCAAGACTAAGATTTTCACTCCAAGCCATTACTTCCATACCAAAAGCTTTACCTATCTTTGCGACTTGAGAGCCTACTTTTCCAAGCCCAATTAATCCTAGGATTTTCCCTTTGAGTTCAACACCAACTGTGGTTTGCCAATAACCTTGGTACATATTATCTATTTCTTCTTTAATATTTCTGGCTAAGCCAAGAATTAATGTCCAAGTTAATTCTGGAGTTGGGTTTAAATTACTTTCAGTTCCACTAACTATAATCTTTCTTTTTTTTGCAGCATCCAAGTTTATTGATTTGTTTCTTAAACCACTAGTGATTATAAATTTTAGCTTAGACAAATTTTCTATAATATTTTTTGTAATTGGCGTTCTTTCTCTCATAACTAATAATGCCTCAAAATCAGCCAATTTATCTATGACATCAGCCTCATCCTCAAATGGCTCACTAAAAATTTTAATTTCATATTTTCCCGCAAGTTTTTCAAGATCAACAAATTGTTGAGAAACATTTTGATAGTCATCTAATATTGCAACTTTAAGCATTTTTAATTTCCTTATTTGATAAAAATAAACCTAATATAATCAAAATTGCCCCAATCAAGTGAAAAAATTGGAATTGTTCATTATAAAAGAATATCGCCATCAAAGTGCTAAATAATGGAATTAAAGATAAAAATATTCCAGCTCGATTTGCCCCAATGATTGAAACAGCGCCAGCCCAACAATAGTAAGAGCCAATGCTTGGAAATATTGCAACATAAGCTAAAATATAAAAAAAATTACTACTCATCTCAATAATTTTGCCTTGTGTCATATCTAAAATAAATAGAGGCAAAAGAAAAATTAATCCAAATGTGCAAATTATATGGACAAGAGCAAGTAAAGATACTTTAAAGGTTCTTTTTCTCAAATATGCAGAATATATTCCCCAAGCAATAATTGCTCCGACCATAAATAAATCGCCTTTGTTAAAATTTAAGGTAAGTAAAATATTTAGATCAAGTTTAGTAATAATAGCTAAAATTCCTAAAACTGAAATGACTAATCCAGATATTTGAAAAATATTTGTTTTTTCAATTTTTAATAAAAAACAAACTAAGATTATTGTTACAGGTATTGCGGTATTAAAAAGTGATGCATTAATTACTTGCGTGTAATTTAAAGCGTTATAAGTAAAAGAAGTAAATATACATACACTGGTAGAACCTAGAATAAGAAATAATGATAAATTTCCTTTAATTTGATTTTTTAATTTTAATATCTCTTTATAGGTGAAGGGAAGTAATATTATCCATACAAGGCACCACCTTAAAAATGCGAGTGAGTTGGGAGGTATATTTTCTAAATAAGCAAGCTTTGCTAATGTAAAGTTTCCTGCCCAAAATAATGTTGCACATACTAGCATAATGTATGCCTTAGTATTTTGCATTTAATTAACTAAATCTTATTGAGCTATAAGGATCTAAATTTAGATTTGTGTTTTCTTTAGCTATCATTCCGGAGACAATCTTTCCAGAAATCGGACCTAATGTCCATCCTAAATGATGATGTCCAAAACAATAAAATACATTTTTATAATTTTTTGAAGGTCCCATTACAGGCAAAAAATCTGGTAGTGTAGGTCTAAAACCTAACCATTCATCTTCATGATCTGGAAGGTCACCTAACATATACTTGGCATTATTAATCAAATTTTTAATTCTTGATTTGGAAAGTGGATTATCTAATCCACCAAACTCAACTGTGCCAACCACCCTTAATCCTTGCTCCATAGGGGTGATACCAAATCCTCTGTTAGAAAAAATAACCGGCCTACTTAAAAGATGATCACAATCTTTAAAGTGAACATGGTAACCTCTTTCAGTATCGAGTGGAATTCGTTCACCTAAATTATCTGTTAGTTTTTTTGAAAATGCACCACAAGCAATAACAATTTTATCAAAGGTATGTCTTTCACCATCAGAAATAAAAACAGGCTTTTCTTTATCAAACTGAATATCATTAATATTTTTCTTTTCAAACTTCCCACCTTTTTTTAAAAATAAATCAAATAATTTAAGTAAGATTTTTTTTGGGTTCCGAGCATGCCTTGCATATGGGTAATAAACTCCAGCGTGATAAAAAGGCTTTAAATTAGGTTCTAAATCATGAATTTCAGATTTATTTACTAATTGTTGTTTCACACCGAGTTCATCTCTTACTTTTATCTCCAATTCTCTACTCTTTAGATCTTTATCATTCCAAATATAAAGGATGCCTTTGTTTTCAACGAGACCATCTAAATTTATTTCATCAAAAAGTTCGTCATACGCTGGTAATGCTAAGTCTAAAATTTGATGCATATTTTTTGCAGTATGCATCATCTTATTTTTACTGGTATTTAAAATAAACTTGAAAAACCAAGGTAACATTTTTGGCAAATAATTCCACTTAAGAGCAAGCGGGCCCGTTGAACTCAGTAACATCGCTGGTACATCAGCAAGCACATCAGTTCTATTCAATGATAATGAAGCATAAGGTGAAAAGTGACCAGCGTTTCCATATGAAGCTGCTGGACTGCCAGGATTATCTCTATCAAAAATAGTTACATTAAATCCTTTTTTTTGAAGAAATAAAGCGTTTGATACTCCTTGAATTCCTGAGCCAACAATTCCCACATGTAAATTTTTACTCATAAGAAAAATATACAATCTATCTGTCAAATAAGTTAAGCGACAAATTATACTTAGGCAATCAATTGTTGATTGTGAACTCTAGCACTCATGACAATTCCAAAGCCAATCATAGTTGCTAACATAGAGGATCCACCATAAGACATGATTGGTAAGGGAGAACCTACTATAGGTAGTAAACCTAACACCATACTCATATTTATAGTAATGAATACAAAAATTGCTGCACCAAAACTATAACAAAAAATCTTTGCAAAATAACTTCTGGAACTAGCTCCAATCGCAACAATTCTATAAATAATAATTGCATAGATTACTAGAAGTATTACAGATCCCACAAAACCAAATTCCTCTGAAAAAAGGGTGAAAATAAAGTCTGTATGTTTTTCTGGTAAAAATTCAAGATAGCTTTGAGTACCTTTTAAAAAACCTTTACCAAATATGCCACCCGATCCGACTGCTATTTTTGATTGGATGATTTGATAACCAGCCCCCAGAGGATCCTTGTCAGGATTTAAAAATGTTAAAACTCTTAATTTTTGATAAGGTTTTAAAAAAGCTATGACAAAAGGTAAGGAAATTATAAATCCTAAAATAGTATAAATGAAATACTTATAATTAGTTCCAGCAAACCATAACACTGCTATTCCACTTATAGCAATTAAGACAGCTGTTCCAAGGTCTGGTTGTACAATGACTAATCCCATTGGTAACAAAATAATCATTAAAGAAGTTAAAATTGTATAAATTGAATTAACATTTTCTAACTTCATTCGATGAAAGAATTTAGCCAAACAAACAATGATAAATATTTTCATTAACTCAGATGGCTGTAAATTTATGAAATATAAATTAATCCATCTTTGAGAGCCAGATGAAGTAATTCCAAATAAATAGGTCCCAACTAATAAACCTACTACTACTATATAAGCTAGGTAACCTATTGAGAACCAGTACTTGATATTAATAAATGACATTACTAGCATCATCAAAGTAAATACTGCTAATTTTGTAAAATGACTTTTGGTATGAAATTTAACCTCTCCACCATCTGTAGAGTACATTGTTGCTAAACTAATAAAGCCAAGTAACAATATACAAACCAAAAGTATATAGTCGAAGTTTCTAAATTTTTGAAAAAAACCAAGTCTATTTGTTGTTAATCTTGTATGTTGATACATCTATATCTCCAAATACTTTTTATTGCTTAATGACTCTCTCAACTTATGTCGGTCAATAATTAATTTAAATAATTTAGTTGCCATGGGAGCGGCAGTTGTACTTCCGTTTCCTCCATGTTCTACAATGACACTTAATGCGTATCTAGGATTTTTATATGGTCCAAAGGCCACGTATAAAGCATGATCTCTTTGTTCGTATGGAATCTGGAATGTTTTAAGATCAAGTTCTCTTTCTTCCTCTGTAATTTTTTTAACCTGTGCTGTACCAGTTTTACCAGCAAACTGATATTTTGGATTATCAATTCTTGAACGATAAGATGTTCCCATTACTTCATTTGTTGAGCCAAAAATAGCGTCTTGTACAATTTTAATATTTTTTGAATTTTTATAAAGCGGCGTAAATTTATCTACAGGCTGATCTTTGACTTTATCGTCTACTACGATGTGAGGATAAATTTTGTACCCACCATTTGCAATTTGAGCAGTCATTAAACATAATTGAATAGGTGTAGTTTGAATGTAGCCTTGGCCTATTCCTGTAATTATTGTTTCACCTAATAACCAACCTTTCCCAAGAGCATTTTTTTTCCATTGGGTATTTGGAATTAATCCTTTTTTTTCAATATCAAATAAATCACCAAAAACTTTTTCACCTAAACCAAATTTTTTTGCTGTTTCACTTAATTTATCAACTCCAAGTTTACGAGCAATTTCATAAAAATAAGTATCACATGATTGCTTCATTGCATTTCTTAAGCTTACATAACCATGACCCTTTTTCTTCCAACAATGATAAGTCTGGCCATACATTTCGGTTTTACCAGTGCATCTTACTGTAAAATTAGTATTAACAATTCCATTCTCTAAAGCAGATAAGGCAACAATTGGTTTAATGGTTGAACCTGGAGAGTAATTTCCTTGTAAAGTTTTATTAACTAGTGGTTTCATTGGATTGTTACGAATTAATTGCCAATCATCTTGACTAATACCAAACACAAATAAGTTTGGATCAAATGATGGTGATGAGTGCATTGCTATTACTGCTCCTGTGTAAATATCCATTACACATATTGAGCCTGCCTTATCTTTTAATAATTCATTAGCTAACTTTTGTACCTCAGTATCTATAGTTAGTCTTAAAGTTTTGCCTTTTTCACCTTTTTGAAATTCTAATTGACTAATTCTTCTGCCATAAGCATTCACTTCGTATCTCTCGATATCATTTGTGCCTATTAATTTTTCTTCAAATGTTTTTTCTAAACCAACTTTCCCAACTTTTAATCCAGGAACAAAATTTTTCTTTATAGCTTGTGTTGTTTCAATGTCATTTTGATTTGCCTGACTGACATAACCAATTAAGTGTGTGAAATTTTCTTTAAAAGGGTAGTTCCTTGAAATTGATATAACTGGTTTTACGCCATTTAAATCGTACAAATGATTATTAATCTTTGAGAACTTTTGCCAACTCAAATTATCAGAAACAATTAAGGTTTCCCATGGCTTTATTTCATTTTTCTTTTTTAAAACTTTTTTAAATTCGTTATCTGATAATTCTAGTAAATCTTTTAAACGATAAATAACATACCT
Source organism: uncultured Pelagibacteraceae bacterium (assembly GCA_902574345.1). Taxonomy (GTDB): domain Bacteria; phylum Pseudomonadota; class Alphaproteobacteria; order Pelagibacterales; family Pelagibacteraceae; genus Pelagibacter. The sequence continues at coordinate 19,264 of CACGNF010000011.1, read as the reverse complement.
AAAATCTTCAACTTGTTCTGGTATTACATGAAGTTGATAAGCTTCAAAATTTCCTGCGATAACGTTTCCAAAATAATCATGGAACTCTCCTCTCACTGGAGCTAATTTCCACTCTCTAATCCTATTTTTATCTGAGAGAGTTAAGTACTTTTTGTTTTCCTTAACTTGTAAAAAAAATAATCTACTGACTATTCCAATCATAATAAAAAATTTTAATGAACCTGTAATGAACATTCTTCTATTGATAGAATTAAGTTTCTTTACATTGTCACTTGAAGAGTTAATCATTAATACCTTTCATGTAATATTTAAATATTGATACAAAAATTATATAAAGCAAAAATGTACAAGTCGTATTCACTATGTAACTTGTTAAAACCAAATCATAAGAAAAAAATAAAGTTAAAACTGAGTAATTTAAAGAGTTAATCAAACTTATTACGAATAAAAAATAGAACCAATCTTTTATAGGACTTGGTCTAATTGTGATATTTCTTATATATGCCGTAGCAATACAAATTAGTGTATAAGACAGACTACTTATTCCCAAAGGTAAACCTATAACTGTGTCGTTTAGTAAACCTGCAAAAAATACAAAAAGATAATCAAAATGTTTAAAATCTTTTAAGGTAAAGAAAAAGATTAAAATAAATGGAAAATTGAAAGAAAAATACTCAAGTTTTAGGTAATTAAAATCAAATTCGTTAAGTACTGATACAAATAAGAAAACTATTGGTAACCAGGTATATAATTTAGAAAATGTTCCCTTTGCTTTTAAATTAGCCACCTGTTCTACCTCCATTTAAGACACAACTCTTATACTCTTCAGTTCCAACATTAAAACCATCAGAATTAAAAAAGGATTTTCTACATCTATGACCATGTTCTAAGTTTAACTTTAAGAATTCTAATTCTTGAGTATCAATATTGAATTGATTGATTTTTTGCTTTTGTGAAAAAATTTCATTATTTAAAACCGAAATTTGATTGTTTAAATCATTAATTTTACTAATTAAATTTTCATTTTCATCAATAAATTTTGAATTAGTTTCCTCAATAATTTTTAACTCATCTTCTAAAATCTTTAATTTTGTCTCTTCAAGTTCTTCACTTTTATCCTCAATGAGAACTATTTCTGGTTCAACTTGAGGAATTTCAATTTTAGTAATTGTTTCTGCAAAAACATATTTCAATTGAGTAAAATCGCTGTAGAATTCAACATTATATCTATTGGAAGACCCAATTTTATCAGATCTCAACTTGCCTATTGGTACTCCACTTTTAAATATTGCACCAGTTCCTGAAGTGTAAACTATACTCTCATCAACAAGCTCCTCCGACAAACCCGCTTTAATATATTTGATTTGTCCAAAATTTTCTCCACTCCCTGTAACAATTGCTTGAATATTTTGAGGAGCAATTGTTACTGGAACATTGGAATTCAAATCTGATAACAATAACACCCTTGATGTTTTATAATTCACCTCAATTACTCGACCAACTAAATATGATTGATCATAAATATTTGTGCCAATTTTTATATCGTCTTTACTTCCTTTATTTATGATTATGCTCTTTAAAAAAGGGCTATCATGATCAACAATTATTTTTGCTAAAATTTTATTTGAACTTGAAATATAATCATCAATTAACACTTTCAACTCTTGATTTTCGTATTGAATGATTTCATTAGATACAAAATTAGATTTAAGTTTATCTAATTCATCCTTGTTATTTTCATATTTATTAAAAAATGTTGTGTACTCAATAATATTTGTAATAGAGTTTCTAATAAAGTTTTCAGGTATGGAGACAATAAAAGATGATCGATATACTACTTCACTTAATCCAGCTTTTAGATATCTTACTGCCTTAAAGTCTAGGCTAGATAAAAGTATAATAAATATGGAAATAAATACTAAAGTAAGAAGAGAAAATTTTTGTTGAGTGCTTTTTTTTAAAAAAGCAGAACGGATTGCTATTATAAAATCATCTCTGCTAGAGGCCATTACTCTTAATATTCAGTCAACATAGTCGAGAATGTTTGTTCTTGATCGAGAGCTTTTCCAGTCCCAACTGCTACACAAGATAATGGATCATCAGCAATGTGAACTGGCAAACCTGTTTCCTTAGAAAACCTTCTGTCTATATTTTTTAATAAAGCTCCACCACCAGTTAAAGTTAGTCCCATATCAACTAAGTCGGCAGATAATTCTGGAGGAGTACTTTCAAGTGCATCCTTAATTCCATTAACCATCTCTTTTAAAATATCATTTAATGCCTCTGCTGTATCTTCTTCTGTAATATTAACTTCTTTTGGAGTTCCAGATCTTAGATCTCTTCCTTTAACTGCATAAGTGTTATTGTTTGTTGGAATGGCAGTACCTATTTCTTTTTTAATTTTTTCTGCGGTACTATCACCTATCATCAAATTATATTCTTTTCTCATATAATTAACCATTGCACCATCCATTGCATCTCCTGCAACTCTAAGAGATTTGGAGTAAACTAACCCACCTAAAGACATAACTGCAATTTCAGTAGTACCACCACCAATATCAACTACCATTGAACCAGTTGCCTCAGATATTGGAAGGTTAGCACCGATTGCCGCTGCGATTGGTTCTTCAATCAATTGAACTCTTCTGGCGCCTGCTGCCAGAGCACTATCCTGAATAGCTTTTCTCTCTACTGGTGTTGAACCTGTTGGAACACAGATAAGAATTCTTGGATTAGCAAAAGTACTTCCTTTATGAACTTTCTTGATAAAATGTTTAATCATTTCTTCAGTGACAATGAAGTCAGCAATTACACCATCTCTCAAAGGTCTTATAGCTTGAATATTGCCAGGGGTTCTTCCTAACATCGTTTTGGCCTCATCTCCTACCGCTAAAACTTGTTTTTTTCCTGATTGATCAACAATTGCAACAACTGAGGGTTCATTTAAAACTACTCCTTGTCCTTTAACAACTACTAACGTATTAGCTGTTCCCAAGTCAATTGCCATATCTTGGCTCCAAATTTTCTTCATTCTATCAAATAGACCCATTAAAACACTCCTTTAACTTTTTTTGGTTCGATATTTTTATAAAGAGATTTTTTTTCTCTTTTTATTAACATTTTATTTAAGGCATTAAGGTAGGCATTAGCTGATGCCACCAAAGTATCTGTATCTGCCGATTGTCCAACAGTTGTTCTATCGTTCTCCTCAATCTTAACACTCACTGTTGCCTGTGCATCTGTTCCTTCAGTGACTGCGTGAACTTGATATAAAGACAACTTAACATCATGTGGATAAAGCTCCTTAATACATTTAAATATTGCATCAACAGGACCATCTCCTGTTTGTGTGGTATGTTTTATTTCTCCAAAGACATCTAATTTCATTTCAGCTCTTTGTGGCTCTCCAGTACCAGCAAAAACTTTTAATGATTTTAGATTAATTGCATTAATTTTATTATCGATAATTAAGCTATCATCAACCAAGGCAACTATATCTTCATCATAGATATGTTTTTTTTTATCAGCTAAAATTTTGAACTTTCCAAACGCTGCTTGAACAACATCATCAGTTACATCTGCATAGCCTAAATCACTTAACTTATCTTTAAAAGCATGTCTTCCAGAATGTTTTCCCATAACTAATGATGTTTTTTTTACTCCAACACTTTCTGGTGTCATGATTTCATATGTTTCTCTATTTTTCAGCATTCCATCCTGATGAATTCCAGATTCATGGGCAAACGCATTTTTTCCAACAATTGCCTTATTAAATTGAACTGGAAATCCTGTTGCATTTGATACGATTTTAGAGGCTTTGCTAATTAATTCAGTTTTTATACCTGTTTCATAAGGTAATAAATCTTCTCTTGTTTTAATAGCCATTACAATTTCCTCTAAAGCAGCATTACCTGCTCTTTCACCTATTCCATTAATAGTACATTCAATCTGTCTTACTCCAGCAGACAATCCAGACAATGCATTTGCAACCGCTAAACCTAAATCATTGTGGCAATGAGCTGAGATAATTGCTTTATCAATATTTGGTACATTATTTTTTATAAGTTTAATAGTTTTTGCAAATTCTTCTGGTATTGAATATCCAACTGTATCTGGAATATTTATCGTTGTAGCACCACATTTAATTGCAAGCTCGATCGTCTTATACATAAAATCCAAGTCAGTTCTTGTGCCATCTTCACAAGACCATTCAACATCATCTGTGAATTTTTTTGCATAAGTAACACTCTCTTTAATAGCCCCTAAAACTTGTTCGTTCGTCATATTTAATTTATGCTTCATATGAACCGGACTTGTTGAAATAAAAGTATGTATTCTAAATCTTTTCGCAAATTTCAAAGATTCGTGACAAGCATCTATGTCTTTTTTAGTTGCTCTTGCCAAACCACAAGGGATGGAATTTTTAACACTTTTACTTATTGCACTTACAGCCTCAAAATCACCAGGTGATGATATTGGAAAACCTGCTTCTATAATATCAATACCCATTTCATCAAAAACTCTTGAGATTTGAATTTTTTCCTCAACACTCATTGAAGCTCCAGGTGATTGCTCACCATCTCTCATCGTAGTATCGAAAATGAATACTTTATCTTTATCAGCCATATCAAATATTTTTGTTTTTGAAATATACAACCTCTCGTTTAGATTGCAAAAATAAAATACTAAATTTGTCCCAATTTGGAACTAAATTTTACTTCTTATCACTATCAACTAATTTCTTCTTACCAATCCATGGCATCATAGCTCTCAAATTAGCCCCAACTTTTTCAACTGGATGTTCAGCTAATTTTGCCCTTGTAGCAAGAAAGTTTTTTTGGCCACTTTTGCATTCATCCATCCATTCTTTCGTAAATTTACCAGATTGAATGTCAGCCAAAACTTCTTTCATTCTTTTTTTAGTTTCCTCTTTATTAATCACTCTAGGTCCAGATTGATATTCTCCATATTCTGCGGTGTTTGAAATAGAGTAATTCATATTAGCAATTCCACCTTCATAAATAAGATCAACAATAAGTTTTACTTCATGAACAGTTTCAAAATATGCCATCTCAGGTTCATATCCAGCTTCAACCAAAGTCTCATAACCATTTTTTATCAATTCCACTAAACCACCACAAAGAACAGTCTGTTCCCCAAATAAATCTGTTTCTACTTCGTCTTTAAATGTTGTTTCAATAATCCCTGATCTACCACCACCAACTGCTGAAGCATATGACATCGCCAAATCTCTTGCTTTACCAGAACCGTTTTGATGTACTGCAAATAAACATGGTACTCCCCCACCTTTTTCATACTCACTTCTTACCAAATGACCTGGTCCTTTTGGAGCAACCATAAATACATCTAAATCTTTTCTAGCTTTAATTAAATCATAATGAACATTCAATCCGTGAGCAAAGGCAATTGACTTTCCCTCTTTAACTCTTTGCTCTATATGGTTTTTATAAATTGAGGCTTGTAATTCATCTGGTGTTAAAATCATTACAACATCTGCCCACTCAGCGGCATCAGATAAATTCATAACTTTCAATCCTTTTGACTCTGCTTTAGGTATGCTTGAAGAACCCTCTCTCAATGCAACTACAACTTCCTTAACACCGCTATCTTTTAAATTTAAAGCGTGAGCATGTCCTTGACTACCATAACCAAATATTGCAATTTTTTTATCTTTGATTAAATTTACATCCGTATCTTTTTCATAAAACATTTTCATAATTTTCTCCTTAATAATTAATTAAAAACTTTATCACCCCTTGTCATAGCAACAGCTCCAGTTCTAGAAACACTTACTAAACCAAATTTTCTTAAATTTTTTGCCATCTTGTCTATTTCTCTTCTTAATGCAGTAATTTGAATAACATTTGATTTTTTCGTTGTATCCAATATTACAGCATCATACTTTTTACAAGCATTAATAGCTTTTTTGATTTTTACAGAGCTGCCAACAACTTTAAATAATGCCATTTCCTTAAATATTACGCCCTTATCATTCCTTTTAAAATCTGCCACTTTATGGACTGGAACAAGTTTTTTTAATTGCAATTTAATTTGATCAATTACTTGAGGCGTCCCAGTCGTGACTATTGTAATTCTTGATATACTTTTTTTTGCATCCACTTCAGCAACTGCAAGTGACTCGATATTATAACCTCGACCAGAAAACAATCCTACAACCCTTGCTAAAACACCAGACTCATTATCCACCCAAACAACAAAGATGTGTGTATCTGATTTTTCTTTTTTCGAAGAAACACTATATGCAGATTTTGGATTTGCCATACTTAAACTAAAGCTTTACCTTTACCAGTAATTTTATTTTCCTCTTTTTCACTTGGTCCTAATATCATTTGATTATGAGGTTTTCCTGAAGGGATCATTGGAAAACAATTTTCATTTGGATCTACTCGACAATCAAAAATAACAGGTCCATCAAACTCAACCATTTCTCTAATTTTTTCATCCAATTCATTTGGTTTTTCAGCCATTATACCCTTACAACCATAAGCCTCTGCCATTTTTATAAAATCAGGTAAAGCCTCTGTATAACTTTCAGAATAATTTTTCTCATGTAACAATTCCTGCCATTGTCTTACCATTCCCATATATTGATTATTTAAAATAAAAATTTTTATAGGTAGATTATATTGAACTGCTGTAGACATCTCTTGCATTGTCATTAAAACTGAAGCTTCACCTGCAATATCAATTACTAATTTTTTTGGATGAGCTATTTGAACACCCACAGCGGCAGGTAATCCATAACCCATTGTTCCAAGGCCACCGGAAGTCATCCAACGATTTGGTTTATTAAATTTATAATGTTGAGCTGCCCACATTTGATGTTGACCCACCTCAGTCGTGACATAAGTATCTTTATGTTTAGTAAGTTCGTACAATCTCTGAACTGCGTGTTGAGGTTTTATGGTTTCGTCACTATTTTGAAAATGAAGCGAATTTTTTGTACGCCATTTTTGTATCTGTTCCCACCATTTAGCAATTTGTTGCTTGTTTGATTTTTTCAAATCTAAGTTTTTACTTTTCAGAGTTTTGTTGATTCCTTTTAAAACCTGTTTAACATCGCCAACCAATGCTAAATCAACTTTAATTATTTTATTTATTGACGAAGGATCAATATCAATATGAACTTTTTTTGATTTTGGAGAGAACTCATCGATTTTACCAGTTATTCTATCATCAAACCTTGCACCAATATTTATTAATAAATCACAATCATGCATTGCATTATTAGCTTCATAAGTTCCATGCATACCAAGCATGCCTAAAAATTGATTATCATCTCCTGGATACGCTCCTAAACCCTGTAATGTGGAAGTGATTGGAAAACCTGTGAGCTCAACAAGTTCTCTTAAAACATTGCTTGCCTCTGGTCCAGAGTTTATGACACCACCACCAGAATAAATGATAGGTTTTTTTGATTTATTCATTAAACTAATCAATGTATCAATATCCTTTTGTGAAAAATGATTTAATGATTTTCCATTAAGCTTTTTTTCAGCTTTGGGTTTTGAATAAGCTACTTTTGCAAATTGAATATCTTTTGGTATATCTACTAAAACTGGCCCAGGTCTACCTGTTGTTGCGACTTTAAAAGCTTCATGAAGAGTTTTTGATAAATCTTTAATATCTTTGACTAACCAATTATGTTTTGTGCATGGTCTCGTAATTCCTGTTGTATCACATTCCTGAAATGCATCTGTTCCTATTAAATGTGTTGGCACTTGTCCTGATATACAAACTAGTGGTACAGAATCCATGTAAGCATCTGTTAATGCTGTAACAACATTAGTTGCTCCAGGTCCAGAAGTAACAAGTACAACACCCGGTTTGCCAGATGATCTTGCGTATCCCTCCGCAGCATGTCCTGCGCCCTGCTCATGTCTTACTAAAATATGTTTGATAGTATTATGATTTTTTAATTCATCATAAATTGGTAATACTGCACCACCCGGATAACCAAAAATAAATTCAACATCTTGGTCCTCAAGACATTTAAATACAATTTCAGCACCTGTATATAATTTAGACATTCATGCAATCTAGCTGAAGTTGTGCTTATTGGTCAAGAATTACTACGTGATATCTAAATTTTTTTTAAAAATTTATTTAGGTCCTCTGACTTTATTTTGTTCCAATCCATCATATTACCTCTGCCCCAAGTAGATTGTCTCTTTGCATATTGCCTAGTCTTTATTGATATTTTCTCAATTACCTCTGATATCTCAATCTTTTTGTTAAGATAATCCCTTATTTCTGCAATCCCAATTGCTTTAGAAGCAGTTTTGGTTCTTGGAACTTTTAACCTTATAAATTTTTTTACTTCTGAAATTGCTCCTTTTTTAATCATATCTGCTGTTCGATCATTTATTCTTTTTATTAACTTAGTTCTTGGAAAATCAATATAAATTTTAAAAAAATCATCATTGTCATAATTTGATCTTGTACTTTTGAACCAATCATAAATTGATCTTTTGGTAAATAATTTGACCTCATAAGCTCGAATAACTCTTTGCGTGTCTGTAGGTTTAACAAAGTTTTTTGATACGGGGTCTAATTTTACTAATTTTGAAAAAAACTTTTTTACTCCAAGCTTTGTATGTAAAAATCTTATTTTTGATCTTATACGAATAGGAATATTAGGAATATTTACTAAACCCTCAGTTATAGTTTTAAAGTATAATCCAGTGCCACCAACTAGAATAGGTATCTTTTTTCTTTTTCTTATATCAAGAATTTTTTTATTGACTAATCTTAACCAATTTCCTGAGGAAAAATTTTTTTTTACATTTTGAAAACCATATAAATGATGCTTAATATTTTTGTAATTTTTTGGTAACGGTCTAGCAGATAAAATTTTTAATTCTTTATATACTTGCATGCTATCAGCATTAACAATTTCTCCATTTATTTTTTTAGCAAGTTTAATTGCAAAATTAGATTTTCCAGAAGCTGTAGGACCATAGATTAAAATAATTTTGGATTTCAAATCCATTAATTAATCTAATTTAACGCCGATATATCGTCTTTGATTTTGGCTATTGTAGATAACTAATAAAATAGTTTTTTGATTACTATTTAAGACTTGCTTCACTATTTGGTTTAAATCATTCACATTTCTTATCTTTTTCTTTTGAGCTTCTAAAATTACGCTATTAACTTCAACAGAACTTAATAAAGGACTGTCATTTTCTATTCTCGTAACAACTAATCCAGATGTTTGATTAGGTAAGTTTCTTGATTTTATATCTTCTTTATTAATCTTCCTCACAGTTATTTTTAAGTCTTTTATTTCTGTTTCTTTAGGACTTTCTACTTTTTCTGAAACTTTAAAATCTTCTGAAGTTTCTAATCTTCCAAGTGTAACAGTTTTAACAATTTCTTTTTTATCTCTCCAAATTTTTACTTCTACTTTTTTTCCAACCGCAGTTCTTGCGACAATCATAGGAAGTTCTTTCATCTGATTTATCTTTTCTCCATTAAACTCTAAAATAATATCACCGGCTTTTACTCCTGCTTTAGCAGATGGACTATTTTCTGCAACACTCGCAACCAAAGCTCCACGCGGTTTATCTAATTTTTCAACGTCAGCAATTTCTTTTGTAACATCTTGAATTCTTACACCTAACCAGCCTCTTTTTGTTTCACCAAACTCTATTAACTGATCAATAACTATTTTTGCACTATTCGAAGGTATTGAAAAACCAATTCCAATTGATCCATTTCTTCCAAGTATGGCAGTATTAATTCCTATAACATTTCCATTCATATCAAACAAAGGTCCACCAGAGTTTCCTTGATTGATTGATGCATCAGTCTGAATATAATCTTCGTATCTAGTTAAACCTATCGATCTATTTCTTGCAGAGATAATTCCTGAAGTTACAGTGCCTCCAAGACCAAAAGGATTTCCAATTGCTATTACCCAATCACCAATTCTTGCTTTATCAGAGTCTCCAAATTTAACAGGTTTGAACTTTTCATTTGTCTCAAGTTGAAGAACTGCAATATCAGACAATGGATCAGCGCCTAGAACTTTAGCTTTAATTTCTTTTTCACCTACTCTTATGATAATATCATCGGCATCTTGAATGACGTGATTGTTTGTAACAACAATACCTTTTTCATCTATAATAAATCCTGAACCTAAAGCTGCTGATGGTCTCTCTTGTGGTGTTCCAAATTCTTTAAACATATCCTCAAATGGAGACCCTGGGGGAAATTGAAAAGGAAAAGGATTTGTTTGTGTTTTCACCATTGTAGTTGTTGAAATATTAACTACAGATGGCATTAACTTTTCAGCTAAATCAGCAAAAGAGCTAGGATGATTTTGAGCGAACGATTTTAATTGAGGACCTATAATCAAAATAATCGCTATAAATAATGTATTTATTCTTCCCATTTTAGTTCTTCATATAATAAATAATTATAAAACCTAATACAGCAAAAATTAGTCCACCTGATCTAAGTTGACTGTCTTTTATAAGCTCTAATCTTTTTAACATACTTTTCATTTTTGATGGAAATATGGCATACAAAATTCCCTCAATAAATAAGAACAGACCAAAAGCAATGATCAATTCTTTCATGAATAGTTTATTGTGAATTTGGTTTTATATTTCCAAAAAATTTAAAGAATTCACTATCAGGAGATAATATCAAGGACGTCTCTCCACCGATTAAAGCTTTTTCATAAGCCTGCATGGCTCTGTAAAAAGCAAAGAATTCTGGATCTTGGCCAAAAGCGTTAGCGAAAATATTATTTCTTTTTCCATCACCTTCACCTTTCATGATCTCAGATTTTTTTTGCGCATCTGCTAGAATAACTGTCACTTCTTTATCAGCAGTCGATGTAATCGTGACTGCCATTTCAGCACCTTTTGCTCTAAACTCTTTTGCTTCTCTTTCCCTCTCTGTTTGCATTCTTCTAAAGATTGCATCACTATTTGCTTGAGGTAGATCAGCACGTTTAATTCTAACATCTACAATTTCTATACCAAAGTTTTGTGCTTCGTTGTTTACACCTTCTTGAATCAAGGCCATTTGTTTTGTTCTATCCTCTGATAAAAGTGTTTGAAGCTCTTGTTGACCTAATACGTTCCTTATTCTTGAATTGATAATTGTTGCCAATCTAGATCTTGCAACTCTTTCATTTCCAACTGAGATATAAAACTTAAGAGGATCAATTATTTGAAATCTTGCAAAAGCGTCAACAATTAATCTTTTTTGGTCTGAGGCAATCACCTCTTCAGGTGGTGTATCTAAATTTAAAATTCGTTTATCTAAAAATACTACATTTTGAATAAATGGTAATTTAAAGTTCAAACCAGGTTTTAAAATTATTCTTTTTGGATCACCAAATTGAAGTACAATTGCTTGATTGACTTCTTTAACAATAAATATCGAAAAGAATAATGTTGCTGCAATAAAAACAGCTAATCCAGCTATAATTTTTCCTGCTTTCATTTTAATTAGTCACTTTCTTTTTTAATTCCGGTAATGGTAAATATGGAACAACACCTGAACCAGCATTTTTCTCAATGATTACTTTATCTATATCAGCTAATACTTTTTCCATCGTTTCTAAATACATTCTTTCTTGAGTAACAGATTTTGCTTTTTTATACTCATTATAAATAGCTAAGAACCTACTTGCTTCACCCTCTGCTTTAGCTACCACTTCTTTTTTATAAGCTTCTGCAGCTTGTAAAATCTTTGCTGCTTCCCCCCGCGCTCTTGGGATTACATCATTAGCATATGCCTCAGCCTCGTTTTTTGATCTTTCCATATCTGCTCTTGCAGCCTGCACGTCACGAAACGCATCAATTACTTGATCAGGTGGATCAGCTTTTTGTGTTTGAACTTGTGTGATTTGAATACCTGATGTGTATTCATCTAATATTTTTTGGATTATTTCTTGGGTGTCTGTTTCTATTAAAGATCTTCCTTCAGTTAAAATCGGCTGAATATCAGATCTTGCGATTACTTCTCTCATTGCCGTTTCTGCAGCAGCTTTTACTGTCCCCTCTGGATCTTGAATTTTAAATAAAAAATTACCTGCATCTTTAATTACCCAAAAAACAGAAAAGTCTATGTTCACAATATTTTCATCACCAGTAAGCATTAAACTTTCTTGAGGAACATCAGCTACCCCTCCAGCTGCAGATGAAAAACCACTATCTCTTTCTGATCTAAAACCAATATCAATTCTATTAACTTTGGTTACTTTTGGAGTTAAAACAGATTCTACCGGAAAAGGAATATGATAATTCAAACCTGGTTGGGTCGTTTTTACAAACTTTCCAAATCTTAAAACAACACCTTGTTCGTCAGGAAGCACTCTGTAAAGACCACTTGCTAACCAAACAAAACCTAAAATGATTAAAACTAAAATTGCCTGTTTCCCTCCAGATGAACTTCCACCTGGTAAAAACTTTTTAATTTTCTCTTGGAACTCTTTTATGATCTTGTCTACATCGGGTGGTCTTGGGCCTCTACCAGATCCATTACCACTACCACCTCCCCCCGGAGGTGATCCCCAAGGGCTACCGCCTCTTTGTTGAAAATCATCAGACATACATTATCTATATAGTGTCTAATTTCACAAAAACAAGCTAAGATCAAATAATGTCAGATAAAAAGCCAGAACTAAGTGCCGCAACAAGTGATGGAAGTAAACGAAAGATATTCAGAAAAAAACCAATTATTGGAACTAAATTTACTATTGCTATTTCAAGTGCAAAAGGAGGGGTTGGGAAGTCAACTTTCGCGTCCAACCTTGCATTGGCATTAAAACATATTGGATGCAAAGTTGGTTTACTAGATGCAGATATTTATGGACCTTCTATACCAAAAATGTTTGGGATAACTGAAAAACCAAAAAGTGATGGCCAGAAACTAGATCCTATTATTAAGTATGATATCCAATGTATGTCTATTGGTTTTCTTACCGATCAGCAAACTCCAATGATTTGGAGAGGTCCAATGGTAACTAGTGCCATCAGAACATTTACCCAAAAAGTAAATTGGAAAGATTTAGACTTTATAATTATAGACATGCCTCCTGGCACAGGAGACACTCAATTGACTTTCTCACAAGAAATAAAAATGGACGGAGCGATCATAGTTTCTACACCTCAAGAGGTTGCTTTATTAGATGTAAAAAGAGGAATTAAAATGTTTGATAAACTAGGGGTAAAAATTTTAGGACTTGTAGACAATATGAGTTACTTCATTGGAGATGATAATAAAAAATATAAAATTTTTGGTGACGGCGGAGTTCGTAAAACTTCAGAAGAATTCAATAAAGAATTTTTGGGTGAAATACCAATTAAACCTGAAATAGGAAAGACAAGTGATAATGGAAAACCAATAGTTGAAGAAGATCCAAATAATGAAATTTCAAAAATTTATATAGATTTTGCTAATAAAATTAAATCAACTTATCTTTAAGATTAAAAGCTTCCATTAACTCATTCCATTCCCTTTTTGATAAACCAGAACTTTCTAAAGAGACATCTTTGCCTTTAATTAATTTTTGTATAACAATGTTTCCTTTAGCAGAAACTTCTGTACCACCTACTCTATAATCCATAAAAGCTTCATAAGTTATTGGTACCCACTTTTTCAGAGTATCCAACATGATGTCGGCATAAGCTCTTATTTCATATTGAGCATGATGATCTGCTCTAAGTCTTAAAAAATTCATCAAATTTAAAAGATCTGTTTTCCAATACCACTGAGTATAAGTGTTTAGCGTTAAATTCATTCTAGCAAGTTCCCTAGCTAAACCTTTTTTATTTTCATCTATAGTGGATCCATCATATCTTTCATTAAGCATGGTTTCATAATTAGAATAAGTTCTTTCAGCATCATTTTTTAAAAGCTCTAAAACCTCTTTTGCTTGACTTCCACCAAGGACATCTCCTCTTCCTTGTCTATTACTTGTTGATTGAGCTGCTAAATTTTCGGAGGTTGGTAAGTAAAATTCTTTATCTAAAATAGAATATCTTGCAGAATATTCATTAACATTTGCAGTTCTATGTCTTATCCATTGACGCGCTATAAAAATCGGTAATTTGATGTGATATTTAATTTCACACATTTCAAATGGCGTGCTATGCCAATGACGCATCAAATATTTTATCAATCCAGCATCAGTTGATACTTGTTTAGTTCCTTTACCATAAGAAACTCTTGCTGCTTGAACAATTGATGTGTCATCACCCATGTAATCAACTACTCTTACAAAACCATGATCTAATGCTGGTATTGCCTCATAAAGAATATTTTCCAACTCTGAAGCTACAACCCTTTTTGTTTTATTATTTTGAGACTGCTGATTTTTGATCTCTGCAGATTGTTCTTTGGTTAATTTCATGATTGTTATTGAATCTCTTGCGATTCCTTTTATATTAATAAAGTTGGTTTTCCAACTATGACGATAAACGAATTTCGTAATAACCATTGCGGACGTGGGGGCAGTACCCACCACCTCCACCAATTACAACTTATGGGGGTGAACTAGATTCGACGGGTGACTAAAGGCTATTCTTTCGTTCGGAATTGTTCCTCCGTAAAGGGCTAATTTATAAATGCTAACGAAAGTTACGCAATTGCTGCTTAATTAATTTTCATTAATTAAGTAAACGGGGTTTGGGGCACCTGGCAACAGAACGCCCCTCTAAAGTATTTTTTGTCGCTTAAAATTTTAGAAATTTATTTAGTAAAATTTTAATTAAAGGTGTAGGAAGGCTACAATGAAAATTAAACTCAATTTTATTTACTTAATAATAATAATTTTTTTAGCTTTTTTATTAATTTATGGCTACCAAATAAATAAAAAAAACTCTGCATCCAAGAAAAATGAGATATCAAATATAACGGAACAATTAAATACTAGAAATATTCAATTAGAAAAAATACAAAAAAAATTATTTGAAAATGGTAAAAACCTTAATGATATAATAAATCAAAATGAGATTAGTTTCAAAAATGTTTTTAATGATGAAATTTCAATAGGGTCAGATAGTTACTCATTTTTAAAATATAAAACAAATGATATTTTATTTACTGGAAATCGTAAAGCTATTGGTACAGCTTATATTGATTTTTATAATAATGATAAGAATTTAATAATAGCTACTTATGATGGAATTTTTGCTGTTACAAATGTAAATAATTTAGAAAATTTTAAAAAAATTAATTCAAATATAAATTCATTAATAAAATATGATAAATTTTACTTACATGAGCAATTTGGTATCAAAGATATACATATTGATGATGGAAAAATATATGTTTCTTATATAGGAGAAAGAAAAAATAATTGTTATGATTTAAAAATTATAACAAGTAAATTAAATGAAGAATTTTTAGAATTTAGTTTATTTTATAAAACTCTTAGCTGTGTGAATGAAAATAACAATCATGGCTTTTGGGCACATCAAGGTGCTGGGGGGAGAATTGAAAATTTAGATGATTCAAATTTATTATTTACAACTGGAGATTTTAGAAATAGACCACTTTCACAAAATATAAAAAGTGATTTTGGAAAAATTTTAAAAATAAACATTCAAAGCAAAGAAACTGAAGTTGTATCTTTAGGTCATAGAAATCCACAAGGTTTGTATTATAGTAAAAAGTTCGATTTTATTTTATCAACAGAACACGGACCAAAGGGAGGGGATGAGGTAAATATTAATAATTTACCCTTTTCAAAAATTAAAAATTTTGGGTGGCCAATATCTTCTTATGGTGAACATTATAAGAAAAATTATTCAGAAAAAATATTAAAAGAAGCACCATTGAATAAATCTCATAAAAAATTTGGATTTGAGGAACCTATCAAATATTTTAATCCATCGATTGGTATAAGTCAGTTGATTTCATTAGATCAAATGGATACTGAATTTTTGGTTGGAGCTATGGGAAATGAGGTAATAGAGCAAGATTTGGGTCTACATTACATTAAGCTGAGTGATAATAGAAATAAAGTAATTAATCACAACTATATCACATTAAATGAAAGAGTAAGAGATATAATTATATCTAGAGATAGAACATTAATTGTAATTTTTTTAGAAACTTCGAGCTCAATAGCAGTTTTGAGTAAAATAGATAATTGATACGCAAGCTTATTTATTAAAAATAATTCTTATACTGGGTCCTCTTTTATGATTTTTAAAATCTAGACCTTTAATAGGATAACTTCTTTTTGCTTTAAAATTCTTAATCTTAAATTTTTTTGGATTAATTAATGTCATTTCAATAACTTGAGGAATCCCATTACTATCAACTTTTCCATAATTATTTGCATTGATATGAATATTTCTTAATTTTGTTTGATTAATGAAACTTCTGATTTTTTTTAAATTTTTTTTAATGTTATGAAATTCTATAATAACTAAATTTAGCTTTTTAAAATTTTTATTTACATCTTTTAAAACTTTATATTCATCACCCTCAATATCAATTTTTAAGACAATATCTTTATTTTCTCCTATTGCCTCTGTGATTGTGACTTGCTTATCATTATTTATTTTTGTTGAAACAATCTTTTTTAAATAATGCTTATTTTTACCTCTAAAAAAAGCTAAGTATTGTAAAAATTTAAAAACATCTATTATTTGTGTTGGCTTAATTTTCTTTAGTAACAATAAAGCGATAAAATCTTTTAGAAATCTTTCAGCCCAAAATTTTTTATTAACAGTATGATCAAAAGCTAAAATTTTACAATTTTTATTGTACTTTTGAAATTGTTTTTCAAAGCTCCATTCAGCCTCAAGTCCACAAGTAATAATAGCATTAGTTTTATTTATAACTCGTTTATCTATAACATATCCACCATCAGATTTTCTTCCAAGCCTAATTAAATTTGATAAATTAGTATGATAAGGTTTCAAATAAGTTGGTATCATATATTACTTGACTAAACTCTATTTATTTATTTGAGCTTGAGCGGCAGCCAGTCTCGCTATAGGAACTCTATACGGAGAACAAGAGACGTAATTAAGACCTATTTTTGAGCAAAAATTTATACTCTTTGGGTCACCACCATGTTCACCACAAATACCTAACTTGATTTTTTTGTTTTCTTTTTTTCCTTTAGAGACAGCTATCTCAACTAAATCTTCTACACCTTCATCTATCGAAATAAATGGATCTATTGAAAAAATCTTGTTTTCAATATAGTCGTTTAGAAATTTTCCACTATCATCTCTGCTTATACCAAAAGTGGTTTGTGTTAAATCATTTGTCCCAAAACTAAAAAACTCAGCATGTTTTGCGATGTCTCTTGCTTTAATTGCCGCTCTTGGTAACTCAATCATAGTTCCAACTAAAAATTCTATTTTTACTCTATTTTCTTTTTGTACTTTTCTTGCAGTATTAATTACAAGATCTTTCATTATTTTGATTTCTGCCTCAGTCGATACAAGTGGTATCATTATTTCAGGAAATGCAAATTTTTGTTTATTTTTTTTAAGTTCTGACAATGCTTTAAAAATTGCCTCACATTGCATTTCATAAATTTCTGGAAAAGAGATACCTAATCTACAACCCCTGTGTCCAAGCATTGGGTTTTGCTCATGAAGTTCATCAATTCGAGATTTTATCTCTCTATCGCTTATACCAACCACCTCTGCAACCTCTGAAATTTCTTTTTCAGATTTTGGTAGAAACTCATGCAATGGGGGATCAAGTAAACGAACTGTAACTGGTAACCCATGCATAATCTTGAATATATCTATAAAATCTTTTTTTTGATGAGGTAAAAGTTTCCTGAGTGCTTTTAATCTGTCTTCCTTAGTTTTAGAAAGTATCATCTCGCGCACAGAAATGATTCTTTCTTCATCAAAAAACATATGCTCTGTTCTACATAAGCCTATTCCCTCTGCTCCAAAATCTCTTGCAACTTTTGTATCTAATGGAGTTTCTGCATTTGTTCGTACTCTGAGCTTCCTAATATTATCAGCCCAACTCATCAATTTTGAAAAGTCACCTGAAATTTCAGGTTTGACAGTTGGAACACTTCCTAAAATAATTCTTCCAGAAGAGCCATCAATTGTAATAACATCACCTTCTTTAATTTCTACTGAAGCAGTCTTAAAAATTTTTTTCTCATAATCAATATCGATTTCACTCGAACCAGAAACACATGGTCTTCCCATTCCTCTTGCAACAACAGCTGCATGGCTTGTCATTCCTCCCCTTGCAGTTAATATCCCTTTTGCAGCATACATACCCTGAATATCTTCTGGGGAAGTTTCTACTCTAACTAATATTACATCTTGCATCATATTGTTTAGTCTTTCAGCTTCTTCAGATGTGAACACTACTTTTCCACTAGCGGCTCCTGGTGAAGCAGGCAAACCATTAGCAATTATTTTTAAAGAACTTTTTTCATCTAAAGTCGGGTGTAACAACGTGTCTAATGAATTAGGATCAATTCTGAGAATCGCTTGTTTTTTAGAAATCAATTTTTCTCTAACCATATCTACTGCAATCTTAACTGCTGATTTTGCAGTCCTTTTACCTGACCTAGTTTGTAGGATCCATAATTTCTCATTTTCAACTGTAAATTCCACATCTTGCATATCTTTATAATGCGCCTCTAACTTTTTTAAAATTATATGAAGATCCAAATAAACTTTTGGCATAGACTCTTCCATAGAAAGTGCATCAACTTTTGCTTCTCGTCTGGCTTTTTTTGTAATATATTGCGGGGTCCTTGTTCCTGCTACAACATCCTCTCCTTGAGCATTAATTAAATACTCTCCATAAATATCATTTGATCCATCTGACGGATTTCTTGTAAAAACAACCCCAGTAGCACAATCATTACCCATATTTCCAAAAACCATAGATTGTACATTAACAGCTGTTCCCCATTCAGATGGTATCTGATTTAACTTTCTATAAATTTTAGCTCTATTACTCTCCCAAGATAAAAATACAGCACTTATTGCTCCTAATAATTGTTTATAAACATCCTGAGGAAATTCTTTTTTAGTTTTTTCTTTGACAATATTTTTAAAATCTTTTATCAAGCCATCCCAATCATCTTCATCAAGATCTGTATCCAACAAAACTCCTTTAGTTAATTTATAATTTTCTATTAGCTCCTCAAAATGGTAACTTTCTACCCCTAGAACAACATTTCCATACATTTGAATAAATCTCCTGTAGCTGTCTTTCGCAAATCTTCCATTAGAGGTTTTGTTGG
>CACGNF010000010.1 GCA_902574345.1 uncultured Pelagibacteraceae bacterium | reverse complement strand
AATTTTTATAATTTTGTTTTTATTCATCAATGTCGCTCAAGCAGATAACCATGATACCGCTACTACAGAGGAAGAAATTAGAGAAGCAAGAACTTTAGTGACTGCTACTGAAAAAGTTTCAATTTCTAGCGAAATAGCAGCGAGGGTTGAAAAAATAAACTTTCTAATGGGAGATGCATTTAAAAAAGGTGACACCTTAATTACCTTTGACTGCAAACTTTACAATGCGCAACTAGAAGTCATTAAAGCAGATCATAAAAGTGCACAAGTTCAACTCAAAAATGATAAAGAACTTTTAGATATGAGGTCTATTGGAGAGTTACAATATCAATTATCTGAGTCAGCTCTTAAAAAAGCTGAAGCAGAATTAACTATTGCTAAACTTAATGTTGAAAGATGTAATATTATTGCTCCCTATGATGGAAGAGTGATGGATGTTTATACCAATGTTTTTACCAGCATAGAACAAAGACAACCATTAATGGATATTGTTGGTGATGGACTATTAGAAGCAGCAGTTGTTGTTCCAAGTAAATGGTTGAGTTGGTTGAAAAAAGGTCATGATGTCAAAATCATTATTGATGAGACAGGAGATGAGCTAAATGCAAAAATAATTAGTTTAGGCGCCGCTGTGGATGCTGCTAGTCAAACAATTGAATTAAAAGCTCAGTTTAATGAAAAATATGAGAGTTTAATTCCGGGAATGAGTGGGATTGTAAAATTTTGAGCCAAGATAAAAATATTAAAATTGCAAGATTAATTAGCCTAGAAAAAAAAACTAGAGAAGCAAAAAGTAAAGATGAATTAAGTTTTCTTGTTGTAAATGAAACTAGAGAAATAATTGATTACACAACCTCTTTTTTGTTACTTAAAAGTCCAACAGATAAATATCATGTAGAGGCAGTGTCGGATATTGCTTCAGTTGATAGAACTGCACCATTAATTACCTTCGTTGAGAGTATTGTTAATCATAAATCAAATCAAAATCTTAAAGAGATAGAGCAAGTTGATTTAGATAAATTTTCAAAAAAAATTAAAAAGCAAAAACCAAAAAATATTCCTCAATATTTACTACGTATACCAATTTTTTCACCTCAAAGAGGACTGCAAGGATTTCTTTTATTAGCTCGAAATGAAATTTTTTCTGAGAATGAAAATGAATTAATATCACATTTATCAAGAACGTATGGTCATGCTTACAATACATTTTTAATTAATTATTCAATTAGAGATTTTTTCAAAAAAAATTTTACTGGAAAAAAACGTTGGATTTCAATTTCGGTAATTATCTTAATATTTCTTTTTCCAGTTCGAATGACTAGTACTGCTCCAGTTGAGGTAGTAGCAAAAAATCCTTTTTTAATTACTTCGCCATTTGATGGAGTGGTTAAAAAAATTGTTGCTAATAATAATGATCAAACAAAACCTGGTGAGTTATTGGTTTTATTAGAGGATATTGATTTATTAAATGAATTTAATCTTGCAAAACAATCACTGCAAGTTTCTGAAAAAGAACTTCTAAGAACAAGGCAATCGTCTTTTACCGATAATGAACAAAAATCAAGATTGGCAGAACTTATGGCACAAGTTGATTTAAGAAGGGTAGAGTTAAGTTCTGCAGAGAGAAAACTAAAAAATTCAAAAATATATGCTGAAAAAAAAGGTGTAGTTATTGTGGATAGAAAATCTGATTGGCAAGGTAAACCCGTGTCAGTGGGTGAAAAAATATTAACTATTGCAGATCCCTCGAAAATTGAATTTCTTATATGGCTACCAGTAAAAGACTCAATCGTTATCAATGAAAATGCTGATACCAATATTTTTTTAGATATAAATCCTATGAGTTCTTACAAAGGTAAGATTTTACGATCTACTTATGAGCCAGAACTCTCGCCCGAAGAGGTTCTTTCTTATAAATTAATATCAAGTTTTGAGGGGAATAAGGATACTCCACGAATAGGTTTACGAGGAACAGCTAAGGTTTATGGAAACAGAACTATTTTATTTTATTATTTATTTAGAAAACCCATTACATTTATTCGACAATTAATCGGCATATGATCATTCCATATTTAAGAGAAGATTTAGAAATACTAAGAGGAAACAGTAGGGAAGATGGCTCTCCTGCTTGGTTATTGTATGATGCTTTAAGAAACAAATATTTTACTCTTGGACTGACAGCTTTTAAATTGATCAAAAACTGGAGTGGTGGGGAAGATATTAAAGTTTTTGAAAAAAAAATTAATCGTGATGGTATTGAAGCAGATAGTGATGAAATAAAAAAATTTATTGATTTTTTGCAATTAAATAATTTAATTATTCAGCCACGAGGACAATTTGATAATATTTTACTTAAGCAAAAAAATGCTCAAAAAAAAAATTGGTTACTATTTTTAATTCATGGTTATCTTTTTTTTAAGGTACCTTTAGTAAAACCTGATGAATGGCTTGGCAAATCATTACGTTATGCAAAAATACTTGGATCAAAAAAAGTTAGAAATTTAATTTATATACTAGGTTTCATAGGGATTTGTCTGGTAATTCAGCAAATTGAAAGTTTTAAAAATACATTTTTATATTTTTTTTCTTTCAAAGGACTTATGCTTTATTTAGTAACATTGGTTTTTGTTAAATCTTTACATGAACTGGGTCATGCATTTGTCTCAAAATATTTTGGTTGTCGGGTATCTTCGATCGGGATAGCTTTTCTCGTTTTTTTTCCATTTTTATATACGGATACCTCTGATGCTTGGAGACTAAGAGATCATAAAGATAGATTGTTAATTAATTTTGCAGGAATTTTGACTGAACTTCATCTTGCATTAATCTCAACTTTTTTATGGGCTATCCTTCCAGATGGTGGTTTAAAAAGTGTTGCTTTTTTTATCGCTACCACCAGCTGGATTTCATCATTAGCAATCAATGTCAGCCCTTTTATGAGATTTGATGGCTATTATGTTTTTTCTGATTGGCTGAAAGCCGAGAACTTACAGCCTAGATCATTTGCTCTTGCACGATGGCAATTAAGAGAAATTTTATTTGGTTTTAATCATCCACCACCTGAAGATTTAAATCCTTCAAGACGATGGACTTTTATTTCTTACGCATGGTTAACTTGGGTGTATCGATTTTTTATATTTTTAGGGATTGCGTTGTTAGTCTATCACTTAGCATTTAAAACTTTAGGTATTATCTTATTTGTAATTGAGATTTATTGGTTCATTTTAAGACCTATCATTACTGAAACTAAAAACTGGTACAATCTTAAATCAGAAATTAAATTAAATTATAAAACCAAAAGACTTTTTTCAATTTTATTTGTTTTACTGGTGATCTTGTTTTTTCCATGGAAATCATCGATTAAAATTCCTGCAGTTTATGTTTCTGAACAATATACAAAAATTTATTCACCATATCCCGCTAAAGTAAAAGAAATTTTTGTATCAAAGAACCAAGAGGTTAAAAAGGGACAGAAATTAATTGAATTATCATCACCAGACTTAGATTTACAAATTAATAAAGTTAGAAGAAAAATAAAACTTACAAAAACTAAAATCAATAGACTGAGTAAGCTAGCCGATAACCTCAGTGAATATATGATACTTCAACAACAATTGATATTTCTTCAAAATGAATTGGATGGTTTGAGTAAAACAAAATCTAAATTATTACTTAAATCTCCTGTAAATGGAAAAATAAAAGATTTTTCTAACTTATCTGTAAATCAATGGGTCAGTAATTTAGATTCCCTTGGAGGCGTAAGTAAATATGGACCTGGTTCAGTTATAGGCTATTTAACTGAAGAAGAAATTGATCGATTTAAAATTAACGAATACGCAATTTTCATCCCATCTAACGGAGAACATTCAAGAGTAAAATTAATTTCCAAGAATATAGATAGATCCGCAATTTCTATTCTTCCTTATTTATCTTTATCTTCACAATTTGATGGACCCATAGCCACAAGAAATTCATCAAATGCAGAATATGAAAATAGACCAATGACCGCTCATTATCAGGTTACCTTTTCTACAATTGATAAAGATGATTTAATCGAATGGGAAGTACCAGGTTATGTGCATATTGATGGTAATAGATATAGTCCGTTTATAAAGTTATTTAAAAATGTATTTTCACTTTTTGTCAGAGAAAGTGGTTTCTAGTTTTTTTTTAAACTTTGAAAAGCTTTAAGCGCTGCCTCTCTTGCTTCTTCATGGATGACAATTGGTTTGGGATAATTTTTCCCAATGACAGTGTTTATTGCTTCTTGATATTTCGTTTCCATTTCCCAAGGTTTGTGAATAAATTTTTGTGGGACTTTACTTAATTCAGGTATCCATTTTTTTACATATTTTCCTTCTTTATCAAATTTTTCTCCTTGAAGAATTGGATTGAATATTCTGAAATATGGTGCTGCATCTGCTCCACAACCTGCTACCCATTGCCATTGGGCAACATTATTAGCTTTGTTAAAATCAAGTAAGCAGTTTCGAAAATGTTTTTCTCCCTCAGTCCAATTAATTCTCAAATGTTTAACTAAAAAAGATCCAACCACCATTCTTATTCTATTATGCATCCATCCAGTTTCATAAAGTTCTCTCATTCCAGCATCAACTATTGGATAACCTGTCATACCTAACTTCCACGCTTTCAAAAATTTTTCATTTTTTACCCAAGGAAACTTATCAAATTCTTTTCTGTAATTTCCTTTTAAAAACTCTGGAAAATAATTTATTAAGCTATGTGAAAATTCTCTCCATCCCAATTCATTAATATATTTTCTATATCCAATGCCTTTAGATTTCATCTCTTTACACTTATTCCAAATTGTATTTACATGAATTTGTCCATGTTTTATATAAGGTGATAATTTTGAGGTTCCTTCAATGGATGGATAGTCTCTTGCGGTTCCGTAATCTTTTATTTTATTTGCAATTAAGTTATTTAAAATCTTCTTCGAATCATTTTCAGATACGTTCCAATAACTTTCAAATTTTTTATACCAGTCTTTTTTTGGCAGAATCTTTATTGGCTCAATGGAATTTCTAAACAAGGAGAACGTTTTTGTTTTTTTCTTAACAACATAATTTTTGCTTGGAGGTAAGCCTAAAAATTTTTGCTCTGCGTTTCTCCAAAATGGGGTAAAGACTTTAAAAGGAGTTCCGTCATTTTTTGTTACTTCTTGAAATTCATTTAATATATTTCCTTTAAAATACTTAAATTCGATTTTATTTTTAATAAAAACATCCCTGATTTTTTTTCCTTTAGCAATTACATCAGGCTCATAAATTTTATTCCAATATATTGAAACATCGTCTTTTTTCTTTATTTTAGAAAAAACCTCTAATTCATCACCTTCTAATATCTGAAGATTGATTTTATATTTCAATAGTTCTGACTGGAATACTTCCAAAGATTTTGAAAGCCACCATTTCTGCGCTTCTCTTTTATTATCAAAATCTGCTTTGTTATAGATATATAAGGCAGCTACATTTTCATGATTTTGCGTAGCATAAGCAAGAGCAGGGTTATGCTCAATTCTAAAATCTTCTCTGATCCAGGTAATGGCGTTTTTTGTCATAGAAATTCTATTTTCTACCCTTAGATAGCAGTTGTTTGTAAAGTTTTACATCTGCATTTCCTTCGCATCCTATGACTAGAATATTTGAACTTTCATTAAGATTAAGGAATTTTTTAGCTCTTATATTATTACATATTCCTATCAAAGCGATAACGCCTGGAGCTGCGCATTCACCACCTGTAATAGAAATCTTGCTGAACTTTTTATCTTTTAGGCCAGCTATAGTTTTTGCAATATTTTTATCGGAGATCGATACACAACAATCGCTGGCACTTTTTAATATTTGCCATGGTACCAAAGACATCTCATTACACGACATTCCACCCATAATGCTCTCTTTTTTAATACTAATCTTTTTAAGTTTTTTGCTTTTAATACTTTGAAGTACACAATCAGCTTTATCAGGTTCAACGATTATAATTTTAGGTATTCTTTTAAAATATTTTGCAACACCAGCTACTACGCCTGCAGCTAATCCTCCAACACCTGCTTGCAGAAATATATGAGTTATATACTGATTAGTTTGTTTGGAGATTTCTTTAATCATGATTGAATATCCCGCCATAGTAAGTTGAGGAACATACTTATAATTTTTTGTTGATACATCTTGGACAATTTTCCAATTATTTTTTTTGGATTGTTTTTGACATTCTTTAAGGGAGTTTTCATAATCTCCCTTGACTCTTATAACTTCAGCACCAAATTTTTCAATTTCACTTACTCTTGTTTCACTCACATATTGGCTTACAAATATTTTACATTTTAATTTTAATCTTTGCGCTCCCCACGCAACCGATCTACCATGATTACCTGCAGTTGCAGAGGAAATTGTAATATTTTTTTTTCCTTTAGATATTTTTTCTACTGCATAAGCGCCACCAAGGGCTTTGAAGGACTTTAAATGAAACCTTTTAGACTCATCTTTGTAAAAAATATTATTGAGTTCTAAATTTTTTTGAAGTTTATTAAGTCTTAAAAGAGGTGTGGCTCTATAACTTTTCCAGCTTGAAATTGAATTAAAAGCATGGGCAAGCATAGTTGAAGGTAAATACTTAAGGACATAATTCCTTTTGAATTTAAAATTGCCGTTGATTAAAAAATTTGTTAGCTTGCAATTCACTTTAGCAATCTAAAGTATTTTGACTTTCCCATTTAGTAACGGGCTTTGATTTATTAAATCTTTCTTTCCTATTAAATTCTTTAATCTCTGAACTTCTTAGCTTAACAAAGCTGTTAATAGTATCTTTACCAAAACTTTTATTCATTTCCTTATTATTTTTTAATTGTGCTAGTGATTGATTCAATTCATTTGGAAGTTTTGGAAGGTTAGGATATTTTTTATAGTCCCTATACATATTACAATGCAAAGGTTTTCCTGGATTGATTTTATTTTTTAAACCATGTAATCCGGCAGCCAAAACACCAGCTTGTAATAAATATGGATTAGCAGACCCATCCATTAATCTTAATTCAAACCTACCTGGATCAGGAATTCTTATCATGTGAGTTCTATTATTTCCTGTGTAAGAAATACTACTTGGAGACCATGACGCCCCTGATTTTGTTGGTGGGGCATTTATTCTTCTATAGCTATTAATTGTAGGATTAAAGAAAGCTGATAACGATGAGGCATTCTTGATTACTCCTCCTAAAAAATTATATGCCATTTTACTTAAACCAAGTTTATCTTTTGGATCTAAAAATTTATTTTTCTTACCTTGCCAAACAGAAATATGCGCATGACAACCATTGCCCGTTAAATTTTGAAAAGGTTTAGGCATAAATGTTGCTCTTAGTCCGTGTTTTTCAGCAATTGTTTTTACCATATACTTAAAGAAAGTATGTCTATCAGCTGTTGTTAAACAATCTGAATAATCCCAATTCATTTCGAATTGACCATTAGCATCCTCATGATCATTTTGATAAGGACCCCATCCCATTTCTATCATGCAATCACAAATTTCTTTTATAAGCTCATATCTTCTCATTAATGCAGATTGATCATAACAAGGTTTTGATTGTGTATCTCTTAGATCTGCAATGGATTTTCCATCTTCTGAAATTAAAAAATATTCACACTCCACACCAGATTTCATCGTTAAACCAAGTTTTGCAAGTTCTTTAATTTGTTTCTTGAGCATTACTCTAGGTGAAGCCTCAACAGGTTTTCCATTCATCCAAAGATCTGATGCCAACCAACCAACTTCTTTATTCCAAGGTAATTGAATTAAACTATCTGGGTCAGGAATACCAAACATATCAGAGTCTGCTGGTGTCATGTCAAGCCATGCAGCAAAACCAGCAAAACCCGCACCTGCTGTTTGCATTTCTTTTATTGCATTAGCTGGAACTAATTTTGATCTTAAAACTCCAAATAGATCTACAAAACTAATTAAAAAATATTTAATTTTTTTTTGTTTAGCAATTTTAAACAAATTTTTTGCCATAGATTAGGGTAACATAGTTATTTAAAAAAAGAAAAAATTGTTTCTTTATAATAAAATAAATTTACAACTATAATAATTATGATTGCGAGTATAACCCCGTATTTAGCTTTTGGGAAAGCTACACCACGCATTTTTCTTGGTCTTAGTTCTTCATTGTTATTCTCGTCAGACATTATGATTTTTTAGATTAAAAAGGGCGCTACAAATAAATGAAGCGCCCTAATTTTACTTTATATTACCAGTCAGCAATATTGCTTTTGTGATCATTTGCACCATGTCTTTTCCTTGCTAATCTTTCCAGTTCTTCACTTTCAGATTTTGAAGTTAAGACGTGCCAACCTATCCACACGATAATAGCAAGTATTACCAATAAGCCTTCACTAGACCCAGCACCAGGATAAATAGCACCTGCAACTTGATCAGCAGGTTTATTTAGGTGATCAATCCAGTTTGTAACTGTTGCCATATTTTCCTCCTTTACCTAGTTGCGGACGCGACTGCCTTTTCATCTGATTTAGCAGTCTCCATTATTTCATAGTCTAATCCAGCTATCTCAACTTCACGCGGAATTCTAAGTTTACCCATTCCGTGTAAAACTTTAGCTATGATGTAGCCTGGGATTAGTCCAAGAACAACAAACATAATGATTGCTCCAATGAACATTCCAAGTGGATTTATAGAAGCATAAGTTGTTCCATCCCACATAGCTCCAACACTATAACCAGATGATGGATAACCATTTAGAACAAAACCACATATAACTAAACCAATAAATCCTGCATAACCATGAACTGCTACTGCACCCACTGCATCATCAATTTTGAACTTACGTTCTACCCAATAATGTAGTTTGTACGAGATAACAACACCGATCATACCTATGATCATTGATTGTATTGGATGATATAAATCATTTCCAGCTGAAGCACAGATGATGCCCGCTAGTCCACTAGAGTAGGTCCAGAAAGGATCACCTTTTGCAATCCAGTATCCAGCTAATAAGCCTCCTGATAACGACATCAAGAAATTAACTGTAATACCACTTAGTGTAGTCGGAGTTACATATATGTTTGTAGCTGTCCAATAGGATATACCTTCCATACCGTACTCAGGTCCAAGATCAAATATCGGTATATTACATGCCGCATAGAATCCCCAGAAACCAGTATAAATTAGAAATAATCCAATTGTTACTAGCCAAGGATTTCTTGGTCCTATATTTCTTGGTTCACCACTTGATGAGAATTTTCCAATTCTCGGTCCTAAAACCATTAGAACTCCTAAAGCAAATCCACCCGCAATAGCATGAATTACTCCTGATGCATATGCATCATGGTATCCTAAAAGTTTTAACATCCATCCATCGAAGTGCCATCCCCAAGCGGCATCTATTACCCAGAACACAGATCCGATTGCAATCGCTAGAATACCAAATGCAAAAGTTGTAATTCTTTCAATAATTGCCCCTGAAACGATAGATGCAGCAGTCCAAGAAAATAATAAGAATGCAGCCCAGAAGACACCAGAAATGTGGTCTCCTAAGTTGACAGCCATTAAAGGACTTGTTGCTACATAAAATTTAGCACTGAAAGCCGAGTCGTCGGTAATCAAAGCAGTACTTTCATTCATTATTGATGGTGCTAATCCCGGTCCTGTTGGGAAAGCCCAGTAAATCCACCAACCAAATAAAAACCACGTTACTGTTACCAAAGGTATCAGCATCGTGTTTTTCATAAGAGTATGTTGATGGTGTTTGTATCGAGAAGCTCCAACTTCATACATACAGAAGCCGACGTGAATTAAAAACATCAGCACCACTGTTATCCAGTAGTAAAATTCTGTAAATATAGTAGTAAGAGCACCTAACTGATCAGTCATTTTCTCTCTCCATATTAGTTTTCAAAAGCCTATAAAATTTTTAGATATGTTACAAATGAAACACAGCTTAAAAACCTAATATATGTGTAAGGTTTAAAAAAAAAATCAACTTTAGATTGAGAACTTAAAATTTAAGATAAGCTTTTTTTAAATCAACAAGAGGATGTTTTGGTGACATTTGAAATTTAACCAATAATTCTCTTGCAATCATGTCTCTGTCTTGTTGGTTATTTGGTAACTTAATTGATTTTGGAATTGTTACCCATCCATTTGCATTTCTGCAAAATACTGCTGGTTTACCTTCCTCATAACCCATATGAACATCTTCTAACCAGTTAAGATCATCCCATCCCATTGCTTCAATATACTTTTTTAAAAAAGGGGTGATTTTTTTATAATCTGGTAAAAGATTTACGTCATATCGATAACCAATCGACTGACCAATCATTTTCTCTCTAGCAGTTTCTTTTTTCTTACCTAACTGACTAGAGTTTTCTTTTTTTTTATTTTTTTTCATTGCCATATTAAAGTTTAGATCTTATGGAAATTATCAACACCCACTGTATAATTCGTTCCAGCTAATGGAACTTTAGCTAATGCAGAAGCTTCAGATGTTAACGCTGCTAAATCTTCAGGTTCTAGAGAGTGGATATTCGTTTTACCGCATGCTCTAGCTAACAACTGAGCTTCAAGTGTCATTGAATGAAGATAATTATAAACTCTTAATGCGGCATCATCAGGATTTAATCTTGCTCTTAATTTTGGATCCTGAGTTGCAACCCCCACAGGACATCTTCCTGTATGGCAGTGATAACACTCACCTGCTTTAACACCCATTTCCTTTTCAAAATCAGCTTCTGGAATGTCTTTATTACAATTTAATGCGATCATTGAACCAGTACCAATCGCAATTGCATCAGCACCTAGTGCTAAAGCTTTTGCCATATCTGCACCATCTCTTACACCACCAGCATAAATCAATGTAACTTTACCAGTTTTGCCCACATCGTCTAATGCTCTTCTTGCTTCTCTTATAGCTGCGATACCAGGAATACCTGTATTTGCAGCAGCAATGTGTGGACCTGCACCTGTTGATCCTTCCATACCATCTAGGTAGATTGAGTCTGGATCACACTTTGCAGCCATACGAACATCATCATAAACTTTTGATGCACCTAATTTTAATTGAATTGGTACTTTATTTTTTGTTAGTTGTCTTAATTCTTCAACTTTTAATGCTAAGTCATCGGGACCTAACCAATCTGGGTGTCTAGCAGGAGATCTTTGATCGATTCCTGATGGTAATGATCTCATTTCAGCTACTTGGTCAGTAACTTTCTGACCCATCAAGTGTCCTCCCATACCAACTTTTTGACCTTGTCCAATAAATACTTCAATTCCATCTGCTAGTTGTGCATGATGTGGGTTAAATCCATATCTAGATTGAATACATTGGTAAAACCATTTTTCAGAATATCTTCTTTCATCAGGGATCATTCCACCTTCACCAGAACAAGTAGCACTTCCTGCCATTGTTGCACCTCGAGCAAGTGCTGTTTTAGCTTCATAAGATAAAGCACCAAAACTCATACCAGTAATATAAACTGGTATATCTAATTCAATTGGGTTCTCACATCTTGGACCAATTACAGTTTTGGTTTCACACTTTTCTCTGTAACCTTCGATCACAAATCTAGTTAAAGTTCCTGGTAAGAATACTAAATCATCAAATGTAGGAATTTTTTTCATTAATGCCATCCCACGCATTCTGTATCTTCCTAACTGAGATTTAATATGGATGTCGTCAATTACCTCTGGGGTAAATATAGCGTTGTGACCAAGTAAACTTTTGTTTCTTGATCCGTTGCTACTTAAGTGAACATCAGCTTTTCCACCAACGTTACCATTTGATTTTCCATTTTTCTTCTTTTTTTTCTTAGCCATTAAATTGCTCCTTTTTTCTCAGCAGGTTCTAAGTTATCGTAATTCCAAAGTTTTTTACCAGCTACAATTTTTTTCATTTTGCTTACATCAAAATTTTCACCAATTTCAGCAACCCTAAGTTTTCTTCTTAACCAATTTTGATCGCTTTGTGTCAATTCTGAATCTACTGCATCACTACCATATGACCCGATTTCTCCACCTACGAAAATTGTCCCATCATACATCGAATCACCTAAATTTATGCCAACATCTCCCAATATGATTATTCTTCCTCTTTGCATCATAAACCCAGTAAATGCACCAGCGTCACCACCAATAATGATAGTTCCACCTTTCATATCGATACCAGTTCTTGCACCGACGCTACCTTTGCAAATTAAATCACCGCCTCTGATAGCAGCTCCAAAACAAGACCCTGCATTTTTTTCAATTACAACTTTTCCAGCCATTAGATTCTCCGCACATGACCAGCCAACCCTTCCATTGATTCTTACAATCGGACCATCACTAGAGCCCATACCAAAGTATCCTAAACTACCTTCAAAAATTAAATTCAATTTATTTAAAATTCCAACACCTAAACTGTGTTTTCCTTGAGGATTTTTGATGACTATTGTTCCATAGCCCTGGCTCATTAAATTATCGAGTTCTTTATTAGCTTCAGCCGCCGTCATATTTTTTACATCAAGATCTGTTCTTTTATTAAAATCGACATCATAAGTTCCAAAGTAATAAAAATTTTCTGCTTCATCTGGATTAAAAAATTTCTGTTGAGTTCTTCCTGTTAAAACTTCTGAGTGCATTCCCATTGCCTGGGCTTTAGTTTTTTTGGTCACGTTTTTTAAATTTGCCATACTTTAACCTCTCCATCGAATGGATCATAAGTATCAATTTCTTGTGGTAAAATTGATCTTATAGCTATCTCCTCTGAACCCATTGCTACTAAATCATCAGACTCATATAGAACTAAAGGTTTTGCGGCCATTGTATCTTTAGCCATTCCTAAAGAATCTTTTGTGGCAACAAAATAAGTAAATACACCATCGAGACCTGTTAACGACTCTTTCATTCCTTCTTCTAATGAAGCCCCATCTCTCATTTTTTCAGCAAGGTAAACTGCAATTAATTCAGAGTCACATTCTGACATAAATCTCATTCCCTTATTTTCTAAAGCTCTTCTATTATTCCAATAATTCGTTAGTTGACCATTGTGAACAACGGACACATCACTAAAAGGATATCCCCAAAAAGGGTGAGCAGATTTAATATCTACACCAGACTCAGTAGCCATTCTCGCATGTCCAATTGCATGAGTACCAACAAGTTTATCTAAGTTATATCTATCGCAAACCATTTTTGCATTCCCTAGATCTTTGATTACTTCTAATGATTTACCCATAGATAAAATTTCAACACCAGGAATGCTTTCTATTTTTTGTGAAAACTCTAATAAATCTTTTTTATTGTATTCAATTTCATATCTTAATGAGTAAGGGAGTATTCTTTCCTCTTTAATTATTTTTGCGCCCATTTCTGCAAGATAACTATCAACAATTTTCTTTCTTTCATCGTATACAGATACATCTTCAGCAACTGACGTACTTCCCTCACCAACGTTTTCACCAACTTTAAATCTCATGATGAAATTTTTGCCATCTGTATCACCATACAACGCATAACCAGTTGAATCTTCTCCTCGATGTTTTAAGGCTTGCAACATTCCTTGAAGTTCATGACCAACGTTGGATGATTTTCCTCTATGAATTAATCCTGCTATTCCGCACATATATTTTTTCTCTCTGTATTTATTATGGTAAACAATCTAAATAAGTATCTAAATCCCATTGAGTTGTTGCACCCAAAAATCTTTCCCATTCGTCATTTTTATACCAATGGAAAACTTTATACATCTCATCAGGCATTGCAGATTTGATAATTTCATCTTCTGATAATCTTTCTAAAGCTTCACCTAAACTCAAAGGAAGTTTCTTAACATCTTTACCTGCCTTTTGAGCTTCATAAATATTTCTAGACTCTGGAGCAGCTGGTTGCATCTTTTTACTAATTCCATGATCACAAGCTTTTAGTAAGGCTGCACCTAATAAATATGGATTATGCATTGAGTCTACCGATCTGTATTCAAATCTACCTGGTGCAGATACTCTCAATCCACAAGTTCTATTTTGGTAACCCCAGTCAGCATAAACAGGAGCCCAGAAACCTTGATCCCACAATCTTCTATATGAATTTACAGTTGAAGATCCTAATGCTGTCAAAGCTGGTAAATGTTCCATTATACCTGCTATTGATTGTAATCCAATTTTTCCAGGTAATTGCATATCCTTAGTATCTGGCATGAAAGTGTTTGTTCCACCTTCAACATAACCAAAAACTTCTTCAACGCCTGGTAAAGATTTGTGTCCAAGTTTATTTGTTTTAACTTTTCCACCTTTCCATAAAGACATATTAGTATGACAACCACTCGCTGAAACTCCCATAAATGGTTTGGTCATAAAACATGCAATTAGATTATGTTCTCTTGCAA
Organism: uncultured Pelagibacteraceae bacterium; assembly: GCA_902574345.1. GTDB lineage: Bacteria > Pseudomonadota > Alphaproteobacteria > Pelagibacterales > Pelagibacteraceae > Pelagibacter. The sequence continues at coordinate 16,262 of CACGNF010000010.1, read as the reverse complement.
CTTGAGCACATATTTGTCTGTAAGTTGATAGTCTATCTGCATTTCTTAAAACGTTATCATATGTCCAGTTCAATTCTAATTGACCAGGTGCATCTTCGTGATCACCTTGAATCATATCTAGACCCATTGCTTTTGCATATTCTATCACCTTCATAAATACAGGTCTTAAAGACTCAAATTGGTCTATGTGATAACAAAATGGTTTAGAAAATCCTTTTCCTGTTGGAGTTCCATCATCATTTTTAGTCAACCACATCATTTCTGGCTCAGTTCCTACTCTTAGCTCTAAACCATGTTTCTTTTGAAATTCATCCATGAAAATTCTTAAATTTCCTCTGCAATCAGAAGTTAAATGACCTCCAGGATTATTTCTTTCTTCTCTGTTTCTAAAACAAGTTACAAAAACTCTTCCAACTCTTTTATCCCACGGTAATTGACAAAAAGTTTCAGGGTCAGGAATTCCAACCAATTCCATTGCCTCTGGTCCATAACCAATATAGTTGTTGTGTCGATCTAAAAATAAGTTCGCAGTTGCTCCGTAAACTAATTGGAAACCTTTTTCAGCTGTTCTTTCCCAATGATCAGCGGGTATTCCTTTTCCAACCACTCTTCCTGTTACAGAAATAAATTGATAATAAATATAGGTTATTCCTAATTCGTTTATTTTTTCTCTGACTTTTTTGACTTGCTTATCTCTACCTGGTCGGTTTACGTGTTTTTCTAGATCCGTCATTTTCCCCTCAATGAATTATAAATTTACTCAAGCGTAACTGAAAAATTTATTAGTGTCTAGGCTTGAAGTTTAGCTCCAAGGAAACGGACTGTTCGAAGTAGGGTGCAATTCTCCCTTCTCGTAACGGTTGAATCTAAATGGTTTTAATAAATCACTTTCATTACCAAGAATTTCTTTTGCCACCAGTTCGCCAACACCAATCATTTTGTATCCATGGTTAGCATCAGCAATCATATAAACATTTTCAAAAAATCTATCGAAGATCGGAAAAGAGTCAGGGGTCATACATCCAAGTCCACCTGAAGGACCTTTTCTATACAGGCCTGATTTCCCTTCAAATCTTTTTTGACAATGAGCTAAAGCTGAGCACCACATTTCACTAAAAGCATCAGTTGTTTGATACTCTGGTGACTCAATCCCATATGGATCAACGTCAACTTTATCAAAATGTTTTTTCACAATATAAGGAGAAGTTCCTCCTTGAACACCTAACCCTTCTATATCAGGCTTGTAATAAATCCCCCAAATTTTATCTGTAATTAATTTTTTTGTTTTATCTGAATACAATGGTGCAGTAGAGTCGACATGAACCACAGGCGGTTGTTTGCCATCATTTGTTTTTAAGAAATCCGGTTCTACTCCAATAACACCCTCTTGAAGCATCCAGTAAGTCCACATGTCAGTAACATGCATCTTACCATCTTTGCCTTTGATGTTTGCAGTTTTTGGTAGCTCTAACATGTTCCAAAAATCTCTTGCCCAAGGTCCCGCTCCAATTACGACTTGTTCACAATCAATTGTCCCTTTGTCTGTTTCTACTCCAGTTACAGCTTTACTATTACTTCCTCTTTTAAAACCTGTAACTCTAACACCCTTCATCACTTGAACACCATTTGAGGTAGATTTATTTTCAAGTGCTTTAATTGAATCTTTATTAAAAGCATATCCACCTTTTTTTTCATGCAGAATAGATGTGATTCCTTGAGCTTGCCAATCATCAAAGATACCCTTCATATAATTCATGCAATCTTTCTCACCTTCTATAAATTCAGACTCATAACCAATTGCTTTTTGTTGTTCATAAATACTGGCAACATCCTCATGCATAACTTCAGGTGATATTTGTAAATAACCAACTGGATTATATTTAAATGCTTTTGGATCACTCTCCCACACTGAAACTGAATGGGCCATTAATTCTCTCATTGCTGGTTGAAAATAATTATTTCTAACAACACCACAAGCTATGCCGCTCGCACCTGCCGCAGTATCTTTCTTTTCTAGAACTACAATATCTCCTGGATTTTTATATGTTTCGGATAGTTTCCAAGCAGTACTTAATCCGTGGATCCCCCCACCGATAATTACTACTTTTGCTTTTGTCGGTAATGACATACTCACATCTTTATTTTTCATGCGACGTAAATATATAATTTTTTATATATATAAAAAATATAAGTAAAAATAATTAAGCTTTAAAAACTTAGATGTTTGAGTGTTTCAATGTATTTATTAAACTCTTCAATAAAAGATACACTTGGCTTTATGTGCTTTTTTCGCTGGTCTCCAGAAGTTTTTTCCAAGAAAAAAAACCCTTTTTCACATGCCTCATTAATCATTAAAGCTGACTTAGGACGTGAAGTTTTAAACAATTTAGTCTTTAATTCTTCAACTGTTAAATCCTCTTGATATTTATATGCGTGCATAACTAAAAGCATCATATGATAGTGGGAAGGTGATTTTCTAAAAAAATAGTTACTAGACATGTGAGAAAGTTTCATTTGATCTTCCCAAAACTCTAATAAATCTTTTGCTGTTTTGGGCATTAAGATCTAACTCTAGTTTTCTTAGGATCAAAGTGTGGGAAAGCAACTACTTTGGCAGAAATTCTTTTTTGATGACCATCAATTTTACCGACTTCTACCTCAGTGCCTATTTCAGAATATTGATTATCAATTCTACATAAAGCTATATTTTTGTTGAGAGTAGTTGATAAACAACCACTTGTAATGACACCTACTTGAGATCTTCCAACATGTACACAGTCACCATGACCTGAAGGTTCTTTACCAATTAACTCAAGACCAACAAGTTTTTTTTGAGGATTTGCTTTTCTTTCTTTCAAAACACTTTTACCAATAAAATCTTCTTCCTTTGATTTGAGAGGCACTGCAAAACCAATTCCAGCCTCAAACGGATCCTGTTGACCATCAAATTCGTTCCCAAACAAAATTAAACCTGCTTCAATTCTCAATTTATCTAAAGCAGCAAATCCAGCAGGTATTAAATTATCATCTTTCCCATACTCCATAAGTTTATCCCATACTTTTGGTGCATCTTTTGGATGGCACCATACCTCATAACCAAGTTCACCAGTGTAACCAGTTCTAGATACGATTAATGGTATTCCTTGAAGTTCTTCAACTCTGCAAATTGAAAACCTAAACCATTCTAACTCATCGATTGCAGGCTGTGTCGGAGGTGCAAAAATCATTTTTTTTAAAATTTCTCTACTTTTCGGCCCTTGAATGGAAACATTGCTAATTTGATCTGTTGAGTTTTTTATATTTACTTTTAACTTTTTCTTTTGAGCAACTTCTTTAAGCCACTCTCCTGCATACTCGTCTCCACAAATCCATCTAAATCCAGTTTCACTTAATCTAAATAAAGTACCATCATCGAACATCATTCCGTTTTCATAGCACATTGCTGAATAAACAATTTGTCCAACAGAAAGTTTTTTGATATTTCTAGTTAAAGTATAATTCATTAATTCTTCAGCATCTGGTCCTATAATTTCAAATTTTCTCAATGACGATAAATCGATTAAAACAGCATTCTCTCTGCACGCATTATATTCTTCTACCACACCATGTTTTGTATAATCATTTGGAAGCCAAAAACCTCTAGCATCGATAAAATTTCTAGTCAATTTTGATGTTCTTTCATAAAAACCAGAATTTCTGGTAAGTTTTTTTTCAGAGTCTGTTTTCATTCTAAAAGCAAATGATTTTGAAAATTCTTTTTTTTTGTCATAAGTTCTAACAAAAATATCTGTGGGATTCCATGAATTACATGCATCAATATCACTTGGACATGCTGTCGTTCCAATAGTTAAATCTTTTAATGCTCTAAACATTACATAATCTCCAGGTCTTGCAAATGACTCATCAGAAATGACAGAATTTAAACCAGTTGCTGAGGTGTTAAAAAATAAATTAATTGCTTGCCAACCTTTTTGTTTTTCAACTCCATATTCGGCCATGGCATTATTTAGATTATCCGAACAATTTGGATGACCAAAATAACCTGCATCCTCATAATATTTTGATGTGCAAGCTAAATTAAATGTATCATGTTTACCAACTGTATCTCTAATCACCTCAACTAAAGGTTCATGATCTGTGTCATAAAATTTTGAGAACAATCCTGGACCAGGAAAAGTATTACCCATGAAGGTTCGTGTGGTCTGCCAATCAAGTCCTTTTTCAATTTTTTTATCAAGTTTTCTTGTATCAAATGCAACAAAGTCAGAGCATTGTCTACCTGCTGGACTAATAATTTGAATGTAATCACCTTCTTTAACTTGAAAAGAAATAGCAGTTTGTCTATCAATATTTTTTTCGTAATGTGGCTCAAACACGGGGTCAGGAATTATTGATAATTCTTTATCATTTGTAATTTTAGCTCTTTTTATAAATAATATTAAATCACCAGATGGATTTTGTTCACTTACCAACATGTCATTTTGTGGTGCAGAGAAAATAACATAACACTTATCTTTAGATTTTAATTTAATTTTTTCACCACTAGGTGTTTTTTCATCAAATAAAATTGAAGAATGCGATTTATTTAAATCTAGATTTCTTTTTTTTAATTGAAAATTTGTTGCTAAAGAACTTTCATCCTTCTTTTCTAAAATCTCTTTAATAAAACTTTTGTTGCTATTTTCTTTCAAATTCAAAATTGCGAGTTCAGATTTTCCATCTTTGTCGAAACAAATTATTTCACAAATCTGATTTCCCTCATCATTAATGATTTCTATTTCGTCTTCTGGAAAAATTTGTAAACCAGTTAGCCCACCAGCGTTTACAACGTGTCTTTCAACTCCAGGTGGTAGTATATTTAGACCAGGTTCTTTTATATCTAATGTAGTCAGCGACATTTTTTATACCTATTATTATATTATATAAATATCTATTAGTTGACTATCATTTTACTTAGGCACATACTATTCACACTTAATATTAAGAAAGGGGAATAAATGCGAAAAATAATATCATTTATATCTGCAATGATAATCTCAGCGGTAAGTTTCGCTGGTATAGCAAATGCAGATAGTAAAAAACCCATCGTTATTCCGACACATAACTGGTCAAGTCAAATTGTAATGGCCTATGTTATTGGTGGAATGTTCGAAAGTATGGGTAATAACGTAAAATACGTTAATGCTGACTCTCAAGCAGTATACGAGTCAATTAGAATTGGTGACGTGACTATATCTCACGAGGTATGGGAATCTGCTTTTGGTAAATCATTCACAACTGCTTTAGATAAAGGTGGTTTGTTAGATTGGGGAGATCATGAGGCAAGAACTCTAGAGGATATGGGTTATCCTAATTGGGTTGCTGAAAAAGGATTATGTCCTGGTCTACCAGATTGGACAGCATTAAAAAATCCAGATTGTGCAAAAAACTTTACAACACCTGACTCTCCAAATGGAAAAGGAAGAATGTTGGAAGGTCCACAAACATGGCATGGTGATTTAATTCCACAAAGAGTTGACGCTTTAGGTTTAGGTGATCTTTGGTGGGTTAAATTTGCTGGAAGTGCAGATGCTTTATGGGCAGAGTTAGCTGCAGCTGAAAAAGAAGGAAGAGGAACAATCATCTTCAACTGGACACCAAACTTTACTGATGGTGCTGGTTTTACATTTATCGACTTTCCTCCATACACAGCTGGTTGTAGACCAGAGGATGGTGGTGATGGAAAATGTGGTTCGCCAGATGGTTATTTGAAAAAAGCAGTTAATGCTGACTTTCCAAAAACTCATCCAAAAGCAGCAGCGGCATTCAAAAAAATGTCGTTCTCAACAAGTCAAATTGGTGCAATGGCAGCTTTAGTTGACGTTGACAAAATGACTCATGAGGATGCAGCTAAAAAATGGTTAGCAGACAATAAGAAAGTTTGGCAAGCTTTTACTAAATAAGGTTAAGAGCTATTAAATCTTTAAATCTCTCCCAACAATGTTGGGGGAGATTTTTTTTTAGATAAAATTTATGATTAAAATATTACTTTTTATATTAGTTAATTTCTTTTTTTTTAATGGAGTTTTGGCAAAAGATATAAATATTAATGAAGACATTAATCTTGAGTTTAAGTGTTCTTTAGAAAAAAAGATTATTAAAAATTCTAAATATAATTATCAAACTTTTCTGGCAAAAGATTTAAAAGAAAAAGATTTAGACAAATTTCAAATTCAATCAAAAAAACCACAAACTCTTTTAATAACAGGATTAACATTATTTCTTTCAGAGTCTGCATCCTTAAATGTAAAAGTTGTAAATAAAGATGTGGTTTTATTTAAATCTATCGATAAAGAAAAAAATTATTCTGAGTCAGGTATTATTACTAGGAAAACAGGTGAATTAATTCATGAAATTACTAAAAATATAAAAAGTGAAAATTCTGAAAAATATATTTCTATTTATTCTTGCACTGAAAATGACAAAAAAGTCTAATTTTTTTTTAATTGTTTTTGTGTAAACTATGCTTATGAAAAAATTTCTTCTCACCATAATTTTAAGTTTCTTAATTTCATCGATTGCTTTAGCTAGAAGCACCGGATGTAAGGAGGGTAATTGTGAAAATGGTTTTGGTAAGTGGGTTTACACTGACAAAACAACTTACGAAGGAGAGTGGGTAGGTACAAAAAAAAACGGCCAAGGTGTTGAGACTTGGCCCAATGGATATATTTACAAAGGTGAATTCAAGAATAGTGAATGGAGTGGAGTTGGTATTTTAACTTTTCCCGATGGGTCTACCTATGAAGGTGAATGGGCCAAAGGATTTATGAATGGTAAAGGAACTTTTACTTGGGCTGATGGATCAGTGAAATCTGGAATTTGGAAAAATGGTAAATTACAAGATTAAATGTCAAAAGAGAGTAACTTAGATAAGATAAAAAATTTACCTGAATTCACTAAACAATTTGGTGGGTTAGTAATTATTATTTTAATAGTCATATCATCTTTTTTTGTTTTAAATATTATGTTTGGTGGAGGTGATGAATTAGTAAGAAAAATGAAACTTGAGGAGGAAAGAATTGCTCAAGAGAAAAAACTAAGTGAACTTATTTCAAAACTCCCTTCTGGCATATTAGTTACATTTGATGGCACTAATCATTTTAAACTAAGTGATGAAGTATATGAACAAGTTTGTAAGGCAACAAAGTTGATCCCACAACGTGCAATAATGGGTGCAAATTTTTTAAATTTTAGAGCTCATGAAATTTATACAATTAACGGAAATAAAATTGATGAGACGTTTGTAAAATGGGATGACACAAAAAATAAGTGTTTTGCAGGTTTTACAGTAAGTGGAAACAATGTAGGAGTAAATGAGTCGATAACTGTTAGTGGTGAGGCCCTAAGTTTCTTAAGTACTGGAATTGATACTAGAGTTTATTTTATTAAAAATTTTTAAGGGGAAATGGTTACAATATTATGGATTTAATTTTACCTAATTTTCATATAACTTAATTGAGATTTATGGCTGAGACAGTAATCAAATGTGAAAATGTCTACAAAATTTTTGGATCAAATGCCAAAAAAATGCTTCAAGAGTCAAATGGAAATGTTGATGCCAAAACTTTTCAAAAAAATGGATGTATCGTAGGTGTAAACAACGCATCATTTGAAGTCTCAAAAGGTGAAATGTTAGTTGTGATGGGTTTATCTGGTTCAGGTAAATCAACATTATTAAGATGTATATCTAGATTAACAGATGCAACAGGTGGGAAAATTTTCATTGAAGGACAAGATCTATTACAACTAAACAACAAAGAGCTTATTGAGCTAAGAAGAAATAAAATGGGTATGGTTTTCCAAAGCTTTGCTTTACTACCTCATAAAACAGTTGTGGAAAACATCGCTTTTCCACTTCAGATTAAAGGTATTAAAACTGAGGATAGCATCAGTAAAGCAATGGATATGGTCAAGCTAGTTGGACTTGATGGAAGAGAAAACTATTTTCCAAGAGAATTATCTGGAGGACAGCAACAACGAGTTGGTATCGCTAGATCTCTGGCAGTCGAACCAGATATTTGGTTTTTAGATGAACCATTTTCAGCTTTAGATCCTTTAATAAGAAAAGAAATGCAAGATGAATTTTTAAGACTTCAAGAAAAATTACAAAAAACAATTATGTTTATTACTCATGATTTTGATGAAGCTTTAAAACTTGCTGATCGTATCGCAATTATGAAAGATGGTATAATTGAGCAATTAGATACCCCTGCTAATATTGTTTTAAATCCAGCCACAGAGTATGTGCGAAAGTTTACAGAAGAGGTTCCAAGAGAAAAAGTTTTATTAATTGAAGATGTAATGGATACATCTAAAAAATGATTTAGGTGATTTAAAAGTTTCAAAGGATGAAATAATTGAAAATGTTGCAGAAAAAATTCTTAATCAAGAAAAAACTGTAGCTGTGATCGATAGTAAAAATGAAATTGTGGGCTCTATAAACCCAACTAAAATTATTAATACAGTTTTTGGAGGAAGAAAAAATAATAATTAATTATGGAGTTTTTAAAAAAATACCCCAAAACATTTCAATGGTTATTTTTATTAATCGTATTTTTTGCTTTATGTTTCGCTATTGAAGTTCCAGAAACATATAAATTTATCCGTGGCCAAGCAGAATTTGTAAAAGATCCAAATCAGAGTAGTTATGTGTTTTTAGGTAAAGAGGTGAGATATTATGCCTTTGATGTTTTTTGGCGGTTACCGCCATTACTAGGCTGGCTACCTATTTGGATAAACGATTCTTTATTTTTCTTAATGAATGAATGGATGCCAATCGAGGTTTGGAATGAAGATACACAAGAGTTTAAAAGTCGTCCTATAGTTTTACAAATAAGTAGAAATTTAACAGCGTTTATGACTTTCTTAATACAGCTAATAAGAGAGGTTTTATTAGGTGGTCTTGAAACTATAGTGGCATTTAGCAGTTGGGATTGGATTGATAAAAATCCTTGGGCTGAACTTCCAGGATTACCATGGACTATTGTAGCAGCAGGTGCAGCAATCCTTTCATATAAGGTGAGTGGGAAAGGTCTAGCATTGTTTGCTGGTTTAACGATGATTTATATTTCAATATTTGGTCAATGGAAACCATCTATGCAAACTCTTTCATTTATATTAGTTGCAGCACCCTTGTCGTTTATTTTTGGGTTAGGTTTAGGAATAGCAGCATTTAAAAGTAAACGTGTTGAAAAAGCTCTTTATCCAATATTATTAGTGATGCAGACTATGCCGCAATATGCGGTATTGGTTCCTGCTTTAGTTCTTTTTGGAGTTGGTGATCATGCTGCAGTTATAATCACCATGGTTGTAGCTATACCACCAATGATATTACTAACCATATTAGGTTTAAGAGCAGTACCTCCAGAAGTTATTGAAGCTGGTAGAATGAGTGGATGTAACAATTGGCAATTAATGTTTAAAGTTTTAATTCCAACTGCAAGAAGAGATATTTTAATTGGTGTCAACCAAGTCATTATGGTGTGTTTTTCCATGGCAGTAATCTCAGCTTTTATTGGTGCAAAAGGTTTAGGATTTAATCTGCTATTGGCGCTAAATCAGTTAAATATAGGATTAGCATTAGAAGCAGGCTTGTGTATTAGCTTAATTGCGATTTTATTAGATAAAATGTCATTAGCTTGGGCTAATAAACAAACAGATTATTTTGGTAATCTGACATTCTTTCAAAGAAATAAAAATATCTTATTTTTTGCAGCAACAGTAATTGTTGGAATAGTACTGGCTTATATTGGAACCTTTTTATTTAAAGGTAGTTTTAATTATCTATTTGAAGTTCCACATAATAAAGGAATATCAACTGCTGATTTTTGGAATAAAGGGGTTGATTGGATTTTTGATACTTTTTTTGTTTATATTAAAGCATTTAATACATGGCTAATTCAAGAGGTGCTTCAACCAATGAGGGCTTTATATTTAAGGATGCCAGCTGTAGCAACTATAGTTTTGGTTGTTGGTGCGGGATATCTCATTGGTGGAATTCGTTCAGCTTTAGTTGTTTGTGGATTGACATTATTTATTGCCTTAAGTCCTTGGTGGGATAGGGCTTTAGTAACGACTTATATGGCAACATTTGGAGTAATTGTATCTTGTACTATTGGATTTACAGTTGGAACATTATGTTTTCAAAATAAACGCTCTGCTAATTTCATGTTAGGAGTATGTGATATTTTTCAAACATTCCCATCATTTGTTTATCTAATTCCAGTGATGATGTTATTTGGTATTACGGATACATCTGTTTTAATAGCTGTTATAGTTTATGCAACAATACCTGCTACTAGATACACCATTGAGGGATTGAGGAGTGTTCCTGCTGGTTTACACGATGCTGCAACCATGTCAGGTGTCAATAAATTTCAAAGATTAACAAAGATAGAATTTCCTTTAGCTTTTCCTCACATGATGCTTGGTATAAATCAAACAATTGTATTTGCTTTATTCATGGTAATTATTGGAGCTTTCATTGGTACTGAAGATTTAGGACAATATATATTAAAAGCACTATCAGATAAAAAAGGTGCTGGGATTGGGTTAACACTTGGTATTTGTGTAGCTTTTATAGCTCTTATATTTGATAATCTGATTAGATCTTGGGTTGAAAAAAGAAAAAAACACCTAGGTATTGATTAAAACTTAATTATTTATTCAAAAAAGTTTTTAAAGTATCATCCATTGCTTTTGCCCAAGGCGTGTGGTGAACCGGTGCAACAGATCCTGTTACCGGTGATGAGAAAGATTTATCTCTATAAGTTGATATGTCTTCAACTTTATGATGTTCCCATTCTTTAAAATGTTTTCTTATTAATTCAAAATCAATTTTAGGATAATTAGACATTTCATGTAGCTCCTTGGTATACTCTGTTTGAAAATCAATCATTTGATCAGGATTTTCAAGTTTTTCTTCCATTGCAACCCATTTGTTTATGTCATTTTCAATTTCTTTACTATCAGGCATTTTTATTTTACCCATAACTACATCACGAGCATACCAAGCTTGGCAATCGAACATATTAAATGTATGAAATTGATCCTGCATGCCAAGATACATTAATTTATGATTATCTTGCCAGACTACACCTTTGTATAATTTTGGTGGATAGAGTCTATTTCTTGTCTTCAGTTGTAAGTTTTCCTCTAAGAATGGAAAATGGTGTAAGTATCCTGTACATAAAATTATAACGTCGGTTTCTTGTTCAGTACCATCTTTAAAGATAGCTTTCTTTCCATCTAGTCTATCTAGGTAATGGACTTCTTTCATGCCTTTAGGCCATTTGAATCCCATTGGGTTGTGTCTATATCCAATAGTTACACTTTTTGCTCCATACTTATTACATTGAAGCGCAATATCTTCAGCTGAATAACTACTGCCTAATACCACAATATTTTTACCTCTAAACTCTTCTGCGTCTCTAAAGTCGTGGGAGTGCATAATTCTTCCTGGGAATGATTTCATTCCATCATATTCAGGAATAAATGGAACAGAAAAATGACCAGTTGAGACAATTACATAATCGAAATTTTCTTTTAAAATTTTATCATTTACTTTGTCCTGATAGCTAATTTCAAATTTTTCATTTTTAAAGATTGTATTAATGACCCTTGTATTAAATTTAACTTTATTTTTTAAATTTCCACTTTTAGCTCTTCCAACAATATAGTCGTATAGCACCTCCCTTGGAGGAAATGACGGAATTGCTTTGCCAAAATGTTTATCAAAAGAGTAGTCAGCAAACTCTAAACATTCCTTGGGTCCATTAGACCAAAGATATCTATACATACTATTTGGAACTGGATCTCCATACTGATCAGAACCTGTTCGCCAACTATAATTCCATAGACCACCCCAATCTTCTTGTTTTTCAAAACAAATCACTTCAGGAATTTTTTCACCTTTTTTTTCTGCTTGCTCAAATGCTCTTAACATTGACAAGCCACATGGACCTGCACCGATAATAGCTACTTTACTCATAAGATTTAATAAAAATTAAGTTTATTTTACTAACAAAATATTAAAATTTAAAATAAAATAATGACTTAATACGAAAATTGACATAGAAAATTTTCACGTATGTGTTGCATTTTAAATTTTTATTTAATTAATATTTTTGAATTTAAACTAATATGAAAAAATTTTTAATAATTGGAGGAGGGGCCATGGGATCTGCTTTTACAATCCCCTGCCTGGAAAATAAGAATGATGTTGTAATTACTGAGCCTTACTCAAAAAAATTCATAAAAGAATTATCTTCAAAAAGAAAATACCATTCTGCATTAAAAATTAATTTGCCAAAAAAACTTAAATTTCGAAAATATTCTGGTAATTTATTAAAAGAAAAATTTGATTTAATAGTAATTGCTTTAAGTTTACCTGGTATAGACTTTATTGGCAATGAGTTGAAGAAAAATAAAATTAATACACCTTTGTTAGTTCTTACCAAAGGATTAAAATATATATCTAGGAGTAAGAAAATTTTTACTATTTCTGAAAAACTTCAAAAAGTCTCTGGGATAAAAAATATTTCAGTTTTAAAAGGTCCTTGCTTAGCAAAAGAATTGGCGAGAAAACATCAAACAAGTGTAATAATTGCAAATAAAAATATAAATTTTGCAAAAAAAATAGGAAAAAGAATTTCTACAAAATATTATTTAAATGAATTCTCAAGAGATATTATTGGTGTTGAGGTCTGCTCAGCAATTAAAAATATATATGCAATGATTATAGGTGCTGGTCAAAGTCTAAATACGTCATCAAGTTTATTTCAAAGATCAATTAATGAAATGAAATATTTGACAAAATATTTTAAAGGAAAAGAAACAAGTACACTCGGGCTTGCTGGTGTGGGTGATTTATATGTTAGCGCTGCGGGTGGTCGAAATAGTAAAATGGGCAGTTACCTAGGAAAAGGATATACATTTAAAAATGCAAAAAAAAGATTTATGCCTAATGACACTGTTGAAGGAGAACAGTTAGTTAGAGAAATTGCCCCATATATTATGAGAAAAATTAATAAGAAAAAAATTCCTTTAATGATTAGTTTATTTAGAGCAATATTGAATAATAGAAAACTTACAATCATTTAAAAAAATATGAAATCTAATTGGAATTATCCAACAACAGTTTGGGTGGGCAAAGAAAGAATTAAAGATTTAGGTGAAGCTTGCCATAATTTAAAGATTAACAATCCATTATTTGTTACTGACAGAGATTTAGTAAATCTTCCATTTATTAAAGAGGTAATTAGTGAAATTAAAAAAAAGTTTAAAAAATTAATATTATTTTCAAATTTTACAGGAAATCCATTTGGTGAGAATGTCGATGAGGGTGTGAAAGAATTTAAACAGAATGATTGTGACGGTGTAATTACGATTGGTGGAGGAAGTGCAATTGATGTTGGGAAAGCTATAGCTTTTATGTCAGGTCAAAGTAGACCTATTTGGGATTTTGAGGATGTGGGAGATTATTGGAAAAGAGCTAATGATAAAAATATTTTTCCAATAATTGCAATTCCGACTACTGCAGGAACAGGATCTGAAACTGGTCGAGCGTCTGCAATCATTAATAAAAAAACGGGTGTTAAAAAAATTATATTTCATCCAAAAATTTTACCTTCAATTGTTATACTTGACCCAAAATTGACTATTGAGCTTTCTCCAAGGTTAACTGCTGCAACAGGGATGGATGCCTTAGCTCACAATCTTGAGGCATATTGTGCACCAAGCTTTCATCCTATGGCAGATGGTATTGCTTTGGAGGGAATGAAACTTATTAAAAATTCACTTGTTGTTGCATACCAAGATGGAAAAAATATTAAAGCTAGACAAAATCTTTTAGCAGCTTCGTCAATGGGTTCAACAGCTTTTCAAAAGGGGTTAGGTGCAATTCATTCATTGAGCCATCCTGTTAATGCTCAATATAATATTCATCATGGATTGAGTAATGCAATTTTTATGCCGTATGTATTAACTTTTAATAAATCTTTTATAGAAAAAAAAATTATCTCAATTTGTGATTATCTAGATTTAGATAAAAATTTTAAAAGTTTTTTATCGTGGATTTTGAATTTAAGAAAAGATTTAGCAATCCCCCATAAGCTATCTGACATTATGGATTGTTCCAAACTAGATTTAAATAAATTGTCTCTAATGGCTTTAGAAGATCCATCTACTAGTGGTAATCCAAAAAAAATCAATCAAGAGGATCTTAAACTGATGTATCAGCATAGCATTTCAGGAGAATTGTTTGAATGAAAAAAATATTAATTGTAGAGGGAAACTTAAGAGAAGAAAATGAGAGCTTTTCAGAAAATGGTATTCAAACACATACAGAAAGCTTAAAGGACAGCTTAAGCCATTTTACTGATGAACTTTCATTTGATGTTGTTAACCCCTCTTCAGATCAAAATATTCAATTAATATCAGATCAACTTGAGCAGTATGATGGTCTTATTTGGGGCGGAAGTAGTTTAAATATTTATAATGATACTCCAGAAATTAGAAGGCAAATTGAATTTATGAAAAATTGTCAAAATAAAGTAGGGAAAATTTTGGCAATTTGTTGGGGCATGCAAGTAGCAGTCACAGCAGCAGGTGGTCAAGTCAAAAAGGCTGATAATTCACATATTGGTATAGCAAATGAAATAGAGATAAACAAAAATGGAATAAAACATCCTCTTTATAAAAATAAAGATAAAAAATTTAATTCCCCAGCATTCAATTTTGATGAGGTAGTAAAAATACCTGATAAAGGAATTTGTTTAGCCTCAAATAAGATTAATAAAGTTCAAGGTTTATATTTTGAGGTTAATAAGACAAAAATTTGGGGACTACAATATCATCCAGAAATAACTTATGAAAAAATGATTAATCTTATTGAGTTTAGAAAAGAAAGGTTAATTGAAAGTAGAAAAGTATTTAAAGATGATGCAGAAGTTGAAAAACACATTGCTTTTATCAAAAAAGAAATTTCAGTTTCAGATAAAGAAAAGAGAATGTTAGAGCTTAAAAATTGGCTTAATGAATTAAATTAAAATAAACCCTCGATTTCACCTTTTTTGTTAAGTTTAATAGAGTCTGCTGCTGGTACCCTTGGTAATCCAGGCATTGTCATTATTGCTCCACAAACAACAACTATAAATTCAGCTCCTGAGGAAAGCCTTATTTCTCTAATTGGTAATGAGTGACCTGTAGGTGCACCTTTGAGATTAGGATCAGTTGAAAAACTGTACTGAGTTTTAGCTACACAAATTGGTAATTCTCCATAGCCTGCTTCTTCAAAACTTTTAAGTTGATCTCTAATTTTTGTATCAGCAATAACTTCATCGGCTCTGTAAATTTCTTTTGCTATTGTTTCAATTTTTGTAAACAATGGTGTCTTACTTTCGTATAAAAATTTAAATTTATTTTCATTTTTTTCACATAAATCAGCAACAAGTGAAGCTAATTCTTTTGTACCTTCTCCTCCATTTGCCCAGTGGGTACAAAGACTTGCCTTTATTCCTAATTTATTACAAAAATCAACTAAAGCTTTTACCTCATCATCAGTATCTTTTATAAAATGATTTACAGCTATCGCTACAGGAAGACCAAATTTTTTTACATTTTCAACATGCCTTTCAAGGTTGACCAAACCTTTTTTAAGTGCTTCAACGTTTTCATTTTTAAGATCATCTTTGGCTACACCACCATGCATTTTTAATGCTCTAATTGTAGCAACGATAACCACACAACTTGGTTTTAAATCAGATTTTCTACATTTAATATCTAGAAATTTTTCAGCACCAAGATCTGCACCAAACCCAGCTTCAGTTACAACATAGTCAGCTAATTTAAGTCCAGCTTTAGTTGCGATTACAGAATTACAACCATGTGCAATATTAGCGAAAGGCCCGCCATGAATTATAGCAGGATTATTTTCTAATGTTTGAGTTATGTTTGGTCTTATAGCTTCTTTCAATAAAACAGTCATAGGTCCTTGTGCTTTTAAGTCTTTAGCATATATCGGTTTTTTCTCTCTTGTGTAAGCTACAGTAATATTTCCAATTCTATTTTCTAAATCTTCCAAATTATTAGCCAAGCAAAAGATAGCCATTATTTCTGAAGCAACTGTAATATCAAAACCATCCTCTCTTGGGAATCCATTAGCGACACCACCAAGATTAATATTAATTGATCTTAATGCTCTATCATTCATATCTAAAACTCTT